>UQVK01000074.1 GCA_900544445.1 uncultured Lachnospiraceae bacterium | reverse complement strand
TGGGCGCAGGAAAACGGCAGTATGAAAGGCCCAGCATCCTGCGGGCCATGCTGATTGAAGAGGCTTCTGTAAAAAGCGATGAGATCTGCAAGCTGGAAACCAATATCGACGACTGCACGGGAGAAATGCTGGGCTATGTGATGGAGCGCCTGTTTGAGGCCGGAGCGAGGGACGTTCATTACGCGCCGGTTTTCATGAAGAAAAACAGGCCCGCGTGGCAGCTCAACGTGATCTGTGATCCGAAGGACAGAGAACGCATGGAAGAGATCATTTTTGCGGAGACCACCACTATTGGCATCCGACGGATCAACATGCAGCGCACGGTGTTGCAGCGGGAGAACTGCAGTGTCAGCACGCCGTTTGGAGAAGCGGCGGTGAAGATCTGCCGCCTCGCGGATGGAAAGCGCTTCTATCCGGAGTACGACAGCGTGAAGGCGCTGGCGCAGAAAAGCGGAAGAAGCTTTCAGGAGATCTATGAACTGGTCCGCCGGGAAGCGGAAAAGGAGAAAGAATGAAAGGAACCGAGGGACAGCCGGAACGCGCAGACGTCCGGGAGGAACTGCAGAGAAAAAAAGAGATGCTGGAGCGTTATGTGAGAAATCTGCCGGGGCCGGTCATGGTGGCCTTTTCCGGAGGGGTGGACAGCAGCCTTCTGCTGGCTGCTGCCTGCCGGGCGGCCGCCAATTCCCTTCCGGCAGGTGCGGCTTCCCGTGAAGCGGCGGAGGAAAGAAAGGTTTATGCTGCCACGGTTCACACCAGCCTGCATCCGGTTCAGGATGCGGGCGTGGCGGCACGGGTAGCGTCTGAGCTTGGCGCCAGCCATCTGGTAGTGGAAATCGACGAGTTGAAAGATGCGGATATTGCGGATAATCCAACCGACCGATGTTACCGGTGTAAGAAATTTCTTTTTACCAGGCTGCAGCAGGAAGCGTCAACATTGGGCGTGTCGGTGATTCTGGAAGGAAGCAATGCGGATGATACGCAGGTGTACCGTCCCGGACTGCGCGCGGTGCAGGAGCTTGGCATAAAAAGCCCGCTGCTGGAGCTCGGGCTTACCAAGCGGGAAGTCCGGGCGCTGGCGGCGGAGTACGGGATCTCCGTGGCGGACCGTCCGTCCGCTCCCTGCCTTGCCACCCGTTTTCCTTATGGAACGAGACTTTCCCGGGAACGGATGCAGCAGGTGGATGAAGGGGAGCAGTTTTTGAGAGCGCTCGGCTTTTATAATGTGAGAATCCGGGCGCACGGGGACACTGCGCGGATCGAAGTGGACCGGAAGGATATGGAAAAACTGCTGGAGCGGGCAGCGGAAGTGGTGGAGAAGATCAGGGGACTGGACTTTTCCTATGTGACCCTGGATCTGGAAGGGTTCCGATCCGGGAGTATGGATATCAACCTTCCATCCGGAAGGTAACGGGAGAGGAGGATTCTGAGCTACATGTCATACCCCGATCACGCACTTGCTGCGTGGTCGGGAGCCGATATGATTCAACAGGCGATTGGGCTTCGCAAAGCGAATTTTTAATGTCCAATCGCCCGTTACTGGTCACTGTGTGACCAGTAACGATTTTGATCCGGCTTTCGGAGGAATCAGGATTTTTCTTGACAAAAAGAACCATATACGATACATTTATATGTATCATATATGGTTCTTTTGCGTAGAAGAACGGTATTTTGCCATTGTGGATGTGATTGCGGTTTTAACGGATAGTCCCAATCCTCAAACCTATTGGCGTGTAATGAAAAAGAGGTTAAAAGACGAGGGCAATGAAACCGTTACAAACTGTAACGCTTTGAAAATGACCGCTGCGGACGGCAAAAAAAGATTGACCGACGTTGCTAACACGGAGCAGCTGTTGCGGATTATTCAGGCTGTTCCCTCTCCGAAAGCCGAACCGTTCAAAGCATGGCTGGCAAGGGTGGGCCGGGAACGGATTGAGGAAACGATTGACCCGGAACAGGCCATAGACCGGGCCTTGGAAATCTATCTGAAAAAAGGGTATTCCGAAGAATGGGTACATCAGCGTCTTTTGGCAATCCGTATTCGCAATGAACTGACGGATGAATGGCAAAGCGCGGCGCGGTGGCAAGGTAGCAGGGATTGCGCGGCGGGCTCTTGAAGCTGAAACCGGTAAGCCGGTGATTACTTCCCAAAATGTCAATGACTTCCGGCAGCTCATAACAGACATTGTAGAGGATGCTGCTGCCCTGCCACAACGTCCGATGGGAGAAGAAGACAATAAGGGCAAATAAAACACGCCATATAAAATGCTTTTGCGAAGAAGGGAGGAACTCTGATGAATGATTCGTTATCCGTCTATCTAAATCTTGATATGGAAAACAGAAGCAGGAATGAGGAAGTGATCAGAAAGATTGACAAGCTGCTTCTGACAGTGGGAATGAAGTATTCCGGTATCATGAATATATATGTTCCTGTGGACCGGAAGAAACGCGATCAGATCGTTTTTCAGGCGGAGGAATTACTGAGAGCGACAGACTGGCTGAAAGATATTCTGGCGTATACCATGGTCGGGACATTGACGAACGCATGTCCGGTTGAAGAAATTCTGACAGACAGGATGTCGAATCCTTCCCCGGAGAAATTATGGTATTACGAACAGTATTATCAGAAAACAGGGCAGCTTCCCCATGCGATTGTGGTAGACGAGAACAGGCAGCTCAGAGACGGTTATATATCCTGGCTTCTGGCAAAAAAGTATGATGTGCAGGCAGACGTTTATGAAATGGTATCCGAACAGCCGTTGAGAAAGATTGTCAAGGGAATGCATGTGGAGCTTTCCGGTGGAAAATGGAGAAGAAAGAGCGATAGACGGTATACCTGGATCTATACGTTAAAAGCGCCGGTTGTTCCAGGCGATATTTTGCTGGTGAATACAAAGAGAGGAACGGACTTTATGTGCGTACACAAAATAGATTATATTTCCGGACGCCAGTTCTGCTCAAAATATAAAAAAGTCCGAAAACATACGAATAAGCATATGGAAGAAGGAGAAGCCGCAGGTTATGAGAAATAGTATGGATTATATTTATCTGTCAGGCGAAGAGAAAATTCTGATAGAGGTGGAGCAGAAAAACACCAGGCAGTCCGTCATAGAGCAGTATGTGCAGTGTCGGAAAATGCAGGGCATAACACAGGCGGAGCTTGCCAGAAGAGCGGGACTTCCCAGAAGCAATATTACGAGATTTGAAAGCGGCAGTTATAATCCGTCTCTGGAACTGTTGGTACGGATAGCGGCGGCACTGGGGATGGAGATACAGCTGCAGCTGACAGCAAAGGAGTAATTTTGAACGGGATAAAATGGATTACGGGAAAAGCGGTCTGTGAAAGCAGGCTGCTTTTCCTGTAATCATTGAAAAAACGATAAAGTGATAAAAAGTGTTTAAATAAAAAAACGTTGATTATAAAACATAATATGATAAAATAAATATACTTATCGTTAAAAACAGAAGGAGTAAATCTGGTTCTCGGAAGAAGGTGTCAGCAATGCAGCAGGAAGCTGAAAAATACGGAGTCAGACAGGTGGTATCAAATAATCTGTTCCTGTTGAAGCATATCGGAAAAGTTTCCCCATGGCGGATCCCGGCAATTATGATCGATGCGGTGGCAGACTGGTCAAAGGGTCTGATCTTCCGGGTATTTGTGGTGGGATATGTGCTCAACCAGATACAGGCATCCGCATCCATACAAAAGATTTTTCCCGTGGTGGGACTTTTGTCTCTCCTCTCCTTTGCGTGCCATCTGGTGAACATTCTGTTGAAGAACTGCTATTTTCCCCGGTCCGATCTGAAAATCCAGTCCCGTTTTCTGAAGCTGACGTTTGGCAAGGCACGGGAGGCGGACCTGGAATGCTATGAGAATGCGGAATATTATGAAAGCCATATCAGAGCGTTAAATGCGTTGAAAAGCCGCCCGAGAATGGTTCTTGATTCCCTGGAAATGCTTTTTGGGGCGCTCTTTGGCTTTTTTGCGCTGTCCGGGCTGGCCCTTTCCCTGGACGGATCCATGCTCCTTTTTGTCGGGCTCCAGATCATAGCCAACTTTGTGTTTGCCCGAAAGGAAAATGAGGAACGGCGCGCCTATGAAGTGGAGCTGGCTGAAGCAAACCGCCAGGCTGACTATGTGCGGCGGGTGCATTACATGCCGGAATATGCCAAGGAGCTGAGGACGACCAATATCAGCGATGTGCTTTTCAAACGTTTTATTACGGCGACGCAGAATGGAATCAGGGTGATTGAGAAGCATGGATTCAAGTGCGCGGTATATCGGTTATTTGTTGATGCGGTGTGTACGCGGATGGGCTATTACCTGGTGATTCTGTTTGTGGCTTTTCGTATTCTGGCGCTTAAGAATATGATGATCGGCGACGGCCTTATGGTAGTCATGGCGATGTTCAGCGTAACGGAGGCACTGCTGGATCAGGAGAACAGCTTCTTTCAGCTGCATGAGCATGCCATGTACATTGGCGATCTCAGGGCTTTTTGGGACTATGAACCCAAAATACGGGAGGAGGAAGCAGGGGCCGTCCCAACGATGCCGATAGAGGAACTTCGGGTAGAGCACCTGTCATTTTCTTATTTTGGTTCCGGCCGGAAGGTGATCGACGATATCAGTTTCACCATCAAAGGCGGGCAGACGGTTGCGATTGTCGGCCATAACGGAGCCGGGAAGAGCACACTGGTCAAGCTGCTGATGCGCCTGTACGAGCCGACCTCCGGGAACATTTATCTGAATGGCAGGGAGATCGGCGGGTATCAGTTAAGCGCTTATCGAAACTGTTTCTCAACAGTATTTCAGGATTTTAAGGTATTTTCTCTCACGGTCGGGGAGAATATCCTGATGCGGCGCACTACTGAAGACGACGCAGCGCTGCTTACCGAATCCCTGCGGGAGAGCGGCATGCTGGATACGGTTTCCTCGTTTCAACATGGCTTCGATACGCAGATGTCGCGGGAATTTGATAATAAGGGTGTTTCCCTTTCCGGGGGACAGAACCAGAAAATTGCCTTGTCCAGGCTGTATGCGAAGAATGCCCCCATTGCAATCCTGGACGAACCCTCCAGCGCCCTGGACCCGATCGCGGAATATGAACTGTTTGAAAATATGAAGCGCATCTGTGAGGGACGGACTGTAATTTTTATCTCTCATCGGCTTTCCAGCGCAATTTCGGCAGACGTGATTTTTATGATGGAGCACGGGCGGATCATTGAACGGGGCAGTCATGAAAGCCTGATGCGGCAGAACGGAAAGTACGCGGAGATGTTCAGAAAGCAGGCGGAAAAATATGAGTAAAAAAATTTCTCTGAGAAAAAATTCTGCGGGAAAAACGGACGGGGAAAAAGTTTCTTTTTCCACAGGGATGAAAAACACGGCATACCTGCTGGACTATGTGCGCCGTCACGTGCCGGCGTTGTTTTATACGAATATTCTGACCGGTATTTTATGGGGATACCTGAATGTGGCATCTTCCGTGCTGGTGATTCAGGTCGTATTTAACATGATAGGAGAAGGGCGGTCTTTTGCAGATGTATGCAGATTCCTTTTGATGATGAGCATGATTTTGCTTCCGGTCCTTGGGATTATCTATTTTTGTGAGAAAAGGCTGTGGCCCGTCCTGAAATTAAAACTGGGGAAATCGCTTCATGCCGGGCTGTTCATAAAGGCGAGGAAGATGGACCTCCGCTGTTATGACGACGCCGGATTTTATACGGACTTCATCTGGACCGTTCAGGAAGCGGAAGACCATGTTTATGAGGCTGTCAGGAATATGGGGAGCGTGCTGCTCAGTGTTCTCGCATGTGTTGGCGTTATCGCAATCATGCTGGAGATCGATCCGCTCCTTCTGGTCATTGCCGTTTTTTCCATGTTTTTTCAGTTCCTGTTCCGGCTGTTGAAATCCAGGATTGCGTTCCTGCGGGAACAGCGCCTGATGCCCCTGGTTAAGAAATACGAATATATCAGCCGGGTTTTTTATATGCCGGACTATGCGAAGGAACTGAGAATGAGCAGGATTGACCGCCTGCTTACAGAGGAATTCGACGGCTGTATATCAGAAATGGATACGGTATACAGAAGGCTGCAGTTTCGGCTTTCAGCATTGGAGATCGGTGAGCAGCTCTGCAATGTCTTTTTGACGAACATGCTCATCATTTTTGTCCTGGTGTACAAAATCCTCATTGTACAGTCTGTTTCGATTGGCGACCTGTCGGTATCCATTGCCGCGGTCGGAAAACTGAATTCCATGTACAATGGCCTGCTGACATCTCTTTCTCAGTTTGTACAAAGCGGGATGTTTGCTGATAAGCTTCGGACGTTCCTGGCTGCGGAGCCTCAGATCACCTCGCCGCAGAATGCCGTACCATTACCGGAGGAACCCTGCGACATTGAATTCCGCAATGTTTCCTTCCGGTATGATAACAGTGACTCCTGGGTGCTGCGGCATATCAATATGAAAATCCAGGCACAGAGCAAGACAGCCATTGTAGGATATAATGGCACGGGAAAATCCACCCTCGTGAAACTGCTGATGCGTTTGTATGATCCCACGGAGGGGGAAATCCTGCTGAACGACAGAAACATTAAGGAGTATGACGTAGAGGAATACCGCCATTCCTTTGGCACCCTGTTTCAGGATTTTCAGATCTATGCCGCCAGTCTGGGGGAAAATGTGAAAATGGGTCTGGTTGACAATGCGGACGAAAAGGCAATCGGGGAGGCGCTTAAGACGGCAGGAATTGGTGAAAATTTCTGCGACCTTTCTGTTCCGCTGCTTCGGGAATATGATAAAAACGGGAGACTGGTATCCGGCGGAGAAGCCCAGAAGATTGCGATGGCCAGGGCCTTTTTAAAGGATCCCCACACATATATCCTGGACGAGCCGTCCAGTGCGCTGGATCCCATCTCAGAATACAACCTCAACCGGATGCTGTTTGAACTGTCGGGAGGCCGGACGGTGATTTTCATATCCCACCGTCTGTCCACAACCCGCATGGCGGAACAGATCTATGTGATGGAACAGGGCAGAATCATAGAGGAGGGAGCGCATGAGGAGCTGCTGGAAAAAGGCGGCAGGTATGCGGAAATGTTTGAAAAGCAGGCGGAAAAGTATCGGAATTCTTTGGTGTCATAGAAGAGGAATAAGAGACAGCCGTCCTGCTCCGGATAGAGCAGCTGGCTGTCTCCTGGAAAGAAACTCTGCTACAGAACATACAGATCCGCATTTGCAACCTTCGTATTTGCTGCCTGTTTGAGCATGGCGAGCATTCCTCCGCCTCCTTCGGAACCGGATTTCTCCTTCAGATCTCCGATGAAGCCCGCGTTCCGGCTCATCAGTTCCACGGCGCCTTTTTGTTCCGGGGTACAGAGGATACAGCCGCAGTTACAAGTTTGGACAAGATCCAGGATCCGCTCGGGAGAGACGTCCTTTTTGATACGCAGAAGGCCGCAGTTGTGAATGGAAACCCCATCGGGAGAGGCATCAAGCAAAGCGTTGTCCAGAGTCAGCATGGCCTTGCCTGCCATGGGGGTTCCTTTGACGATCTGGAGCTTTCCATATTCCGCTCCGGTCTGCCGGAACGCTTCCATCAGACTTTCCGGCAGAGAAACGGTTCCGGTGATCTGCGGCTTTTCCAGACGGGACAGCAGGGAAGCGTTTTTGGATTCGATGGTAAGGGAGCCGTCCATATAAAATTTCCCTCCGTATTTTTCCAGCAGAGATTCATCCAGCCCGGCGTCTCCGGGAATGAAGGCATATCCGGCGGGAATCACCGTCAGCTTTACCGTTTCATCGAAGAGCGCGACCGCCTCCTCCACCCGTTCCTCCGGCACCAGAGCGGCGGGAGTAACAAAGCGGACCTGCTTGGCGGCGAGAGCGGCTATGTCCAGCTTCGGTTCCGTCAGACGCAGCTGCTCTGACACATAGTAATGAGCTTCCTGCCTGGCCCGGAGGGGGAACCAGGTATCCGGCGTGAAAACAGCGTCCAGAACCGTGCAGGCGTCCGGATAGCATTCCGTGGAGCCGTTGACAGAAAAACGGCTCAGAAAGGGCGCAAGGGAGGCGGGGCAGAGGACGGAACCGTTGATGGAAACGGCGGTGTAGGAGGAGAGCACTTCGCCGGTACCTGGTTTGATTATCACATTGCCGTTGACAGACAGAAACGTGTTTTCCGGCACGGCGGTGGAACCGTTGATCTCGTAATCTCCGTTATGGGAGATTACGTTGACATCCCCTTCCAGTTCCAGCGTGTGGCCCGCATTACAGATGATTGGGAGGCGGCTCAGCACGCTTTTTGCATGCTCGTTGACCAGAATGGCGTCCGTATTGATGATGATTTTTTCATAGGAGGAAAGATCCTCCTCCTTTACCTTTCTGGCGTCACAGACATCACAGTTTATGACATACATTTTTTTCCCTAAGAAATCTTCTAACATGGTTACCTCCTTTTCTGCCTCCAGGCGGCGCAAAAAGTATACTTTAAAAGTTTGCTTTTAAAGCGGTTTTCAAATGTTTTCTCGCGTCAGACAGTCTGGAACGTACCGTTCCGGGCGGAAGCCCGAAAAATTTTCCCAGCTCTTTTGAGGTATAGCCTTCCAGATACCGCATGACGAACAGGACACCCTCATCCCCGGGCAGGCCGTTCAGGAGCTGCTCCCAGTCGATCATGGCATATTCCTCCGTGTCCTGACCGGACTGGAGCAGCGGCTGTGCGACCGTTTCGTAACGTTCATGGCGTTTCCGGTCCAGATACAGATTTTTTACTGTGCGGGAAAACCACGCACGCTGCTGCTTTTCAGAGAGCGTTTCCAGAAGAGGGAGATGAGAAATGGCACGCAGGAACGCTTCCTGTACCAGATCCTCCGCAAGATCCCTATCCCCTGCCATGTGGCTGCACCAGCGGATCAGCTCATGATACCAGGTCTGATAAAATTTTTCCAACAGACATTCATCCATCGGGAATTCCTCTTCCTGCCGCCGACAGGCGGCATTCTCTCTTTTTTCTGCTGCTTCCATAATACCACGTGCACACAACCCGCAGGGTGTGGAGAAAGCGCCGGCCGCTTCCCATTTTTGTGATTACACTGATAAAACGTATGGAAAAGGAAAAGTGTTGAAAAAATTAAAAAATTTTTTGTGCAGAAAAGAGAGTTGCCTGCAGTGCGCTTTCATTATATAATTTAGAAAAAGATAAATTATTTTAATAAAATCAAAAACATAAATCGCTTATGGCGGCAGAAAGGGGTAGAAATGCAGGCGTATCTATTCGTACATTTCAGGGAAAAGACCACCCCGGACGGGGAGCAGGTCTATTTCGGGGTGAGCCGGGACGGCTTTCACTGGGAGGCGCTGAACGGCGGCCGTCCGGTGCTCTGGGCCTATTATGGGGACAGGGGCGTGCGGGATTTCACCATCACAAGGAGCAGGCTGGACGGGAAGTTCTATATTTTTGCGACGGACCTGAGCCTGTCCTACGGAATGCGCGGCAGGTACCATCATTCCTGGGAGGAGATCGGCAGGAACGGGAGCAAATGCTTTTCCGTCTGGGAATCGGAAAACCTGACTGACTGGAGTGAGCAGAGGCTGGTGAAAATCGGAAATGAGGATTTTGGCTGTCTGTGGGCGCCCGACATTCTGTATGACAGCAGGAATGAGGATTATCTGCTTCACTGGTCCTCTTCCCACAAAAGCAACAACTATGGAAACAAGGCGATTTACTACGCGAGGACGAAGGATTTTCAGACCTTTACCGTGCCGGAGGTCCTTTACCGCAAGGAGGACTGCGGTGTGATCGACTCCGCCATCTATGAGGAAGACGGTCGATTCTATATGTTCGTAAAGAGCGAAAAAAATCCGGAGAAAATCATTCTGCTGGAGGCGGAACAGGCGGAAGGCCCTTATGTGCGGAAGGAAGCCTTTGACGAGAGCATGGAGGGACTGGAGAGCGGGCTGTACGAAGCGCCCACCGCTGTGCGGCTGGAGGACGGAAGATGGTGCCTGTTCCTGGATTATTACGGCGTGCCGGGAGCGGGACAGGGCTATGTGCCCTTCGTTGCAGACAGCCTGAAAAGCGGCCGTTTTGTGCGCTCCGATGAGGTGTTTTCCTTCCCCTATGGCTTCAAGCACGGAACCATCCTGACCATCACGATGGAGGAATATGAGCGCATGAAGGCCTTTGACTGGACCCATCAGGGGTACTGGTGAAGGCATTCGAACGCATGACAGCCGGATTGTTCCGGGCTTCAGGAAAAAGTATTCTGTACCGAAGGGAGAAAACACGATGAACAGCATCAGAAAAACAGAGACTTCCGGAAACCAGCCCTGGATCCTTCAGCGTGCGGATCCGTATGTGTACCGGCATACGGACGGCACCTATTACTTTACGGCGTCGGTACCCGCCTATGACCGGATCATCCTGCGCCGGTCCAGGACCCTTGTGGGGCTTGCGGATGCGGAAGAGGTGACGATCTGGAAAAAGCATGAGAGCGGCCACATGGGCAATCACATCTGGGCGCCGGAACTCCATTTTCTGGAGGGAAAATGGTACATTTACTTCGCGGCGGGAGACGCGGAGGACAAATGGGCCATCCGGCCTTATGTGCTGGAATGTGCGGATGCGGACCCGGTGACGGGAACCTGGACGGAAAAGGGGAAAATGGGCTGTGCGGACGAGGACGAGTTTTCCTTCCGTTCCTTTTCTCTGGATGCCACGGTGTTTGAAAATCACGGGGAGCATTATTATGTCTGGGCGGAAAAAGTGGGCGTTGGCAAGATGATTTCCAACCTGTATATCGCAAGGATGGAGTCCCCCTGCAAGCTCGCCACGGTGCAGGTGCTTCTGACCACGCCGGACTATGACTGGGAACGGGTGGATTTCTGGGTGGCCGAAGGACCGGCCGTCATCAAACGGAACGGCAGAATTTTCCTCACCTATTCCGCCAGCGGAACAGGAGCCTGCTACTGCATGGGCATGCTGACGGCGGATGAGAATGCGGATCTGCTGGATCCCGCCTCCTGGAAAAAGGAGCGCTATCCCGTGCTGAAAAGCGACCCTTCCCTTGGAATCTACGGACCCGGCCACAACTCCTTCACCGTGGATGAGGAAGGAAACGATATCTGTGTTTACCACGCCAGACAGGAGTCGGTGATTGAGGGAGATCCCCTTTACAATCCCAACCGCCACGCCATGCTGATGAAACTGGAGTGGGATGCGGACGGCAGACCGGTGTTCCGCTATAAAAAAGAGAATAAATGAAATTACATAAAACAACACAGGCCGCAGGAGAACGGCCGGAAAGGGAGAGAACATGGCAAAGCTCTACATCAATGAAAAGAACAGAAAAGGAAAAATCAATCCGGAAATCTATGGGCATTTCAGCGAGCATCTGGGAAGGTGTATCTATGAGGGCCTCTATGTGGGAGAAAATTCCGACATTCCCAATGAAAACGGCATGAGAAAGGACGTGGTGGAGGCATTAAGGGAAATGCAGATCCCCGTCCTGCGCTGGCCGGGCGGCTGCTTCGCGGATGAATACCACTGGATGGACGGCATCGGGCCGAAGGAAAACAGAAAAAAGATGATCAACACCCACTGGGGCGGCGTGGTGGAAGACAACAGCTTCGGCACCCACGAATTTTTCGAGCTGTGCAGACAGCTTGACTGTAAGGCTTATGTGAACGGCAACGTGGGAAGCGGCACCGTACAGGAAATGTCCGAATGGGTGGAGTACATCACCTTTGACGGCGTATCCCCCATGGCGGATCAAAGAAAGGAAAACGGCCACGAACAGCCCTGGAGGCTGGACTATTTCGGCGTGGGAAATGAAAACTGGGGCTGCGGCGGCAACATGAGACCCCAGTATTATGCGGATCTTTACAGAAGGTATCAGACCTATGTGAGACAGTACCATAAGGACGCTCCCGTTTACAAAATCTGCTGCGGCGCGAACGTGGACGATTATGACTGGACGGAAGAGGTGCTGAAAACCTGCTCCCCGAATCCGGCCAGATTCATGGACGGCCTGTCTCTGCATTACTATGTGCATCCCGACGGATGGGAGAATAAGGGAAGCGCCACCGTCTTTAACGAAACCGACTGGTACAAGACCCTGGTAAAAGCCCTGTATATGGAAGAGCTGGTGGTGCGTCACGGTGCAATCATGGACAAATATGATCCGGAAAAGAAGATCGGCATGATCGTGGACGAGTGGGGCGACTGGTTTGAGGTGGAACCCGGCACCAATCCCGGCTTTCTCTATCAGCAGAACACCATGCGCGACGCCCTTGTGGCAGGCGTTACCCTGAACATTTTCAACAAGCACTGCGACCGGGTGAAAATGGCCTGCATCGCTCAGATGGTCAACGTTCTCCAGTCCGTGATCCTGACCGAAGGGCCGAAGATGGTAAAGACCCCTACCTACCATGTGTTCCACATGTATAAATACCATCAGGGCGCACAGCTTCTGGACAGCTTCCTGGATGAAAACGGGGAGGCAGGAGACGGAGAATACCGGGTGCCTGCCCTGCAGGAATCCGTGTCCGTTTCCGAGGACGGCACGGTCAATGTGACGCTGGCAAACCTGTCCGTTTCCGAAGCCCAGGAGGTGGAAGTGGAATTCGCTGCCCTTTCTCCGCAGAAGGTGAGCGCCTCCATCGTCACCCAGAACATGAACGCGTACAACACCTTCGATGAGCCGGAAAAGGTGAAGGAAGAAGCGTTTACCGCTTATACCATTACAGAAAAGGGCGTCAAGCTCATCGTTCCTGCCTGCAGCGTGGTGCTGCTGCGCATCGCATGACGATACAGGAGGAAAGGACGCCGGAGAGAACCTGCCGCCGATGTCTTTTGTATGAAATGGCGGAGAGCGCGGAGTATCGGAATCTGTACGCCTACATCGAAGGGCTGGAGGAAGGAATCCGCGCTCCCGGAGATCTTTATGAAAAGCGGCTGGCGCACTGTAAAAACTGCGACCTGCTGCTCTCTGGCATGTGTCGTGCCTGCGGCTGCTTCGTGGAGCTGCGGGCCGCCATCGCCGCAAACCGCTGCCCCTATGAAAAATGGTAACATGGAAACAGGAGAAGGAAATGATCCATATCAAATCACCGGAGGAGGGCGCGGCGCTGTTCAAGGCGCTGGGCTCGGATATCCGTATCGCAATCGTAAAAATACTCCTGGAAGAGCCGGACATGAGCATGAACGAGCTGGCCGGAAGGCTGAACATCACCGCAGGCGCGCTGACTGGCCATGTGAAAAAGCTGGAGGAATGCGGCGTTCTGAAGGTGAGCGCGGAAGGCACGGGACACGGCAACGTGAAAAGATGCTCGGTAGTGCCGGACAGAATCCTCATTGATTTTCGCCCGAAGGATGTGAACAAGAACACCTGGCAGGTTTCCCTGAAGGTGGGGCAGTTTTCCGAATGCGAGGTCTGGCCCACCTGCGGCATGGCGTCGAAAGAGGGGCTGATCGGAGAACTGGACGATGTGCGGTATTTTTCCCATCCGGCACGCTTTGCGGCGGACATTCTCTGGTTTGGGAGAGGCTATGTGGAATATACGGTTCCCTGCTTTATCCCTGTAGGAAGCAGGATCGACTGCCTGACCATATCGGCGGAGCTTTCCAGCGAAGCACCGGGAGTGAACGAGGTGTGGCCTTCGGACATCAGCTTTTCCGTAGACGGCGTTCTGCTGGGAAAATGGACCTCCCCCGGAGATTTCGGAAACCAGCGGGGACGGCTGAATCCGGAATGGTGGCATGACAGCCTGAATCAGTATGGCTTCCTGAAAATGCTGACGGTGAATCATGAGGGAACCTTCATCGACGGGAGAAAGCTTTCCGATGTGAACCTGGACGTCCTTGCCCTGGATGACAGAAGGGGAATCCGCCTTCGCTTTGCGGTGGACGGGGATTCCGACCATGTGGGCGGAATGACCCTGTTCGGCCGTTCCTTCGGCAACTATGAACGGGATATCGAAGTGCGGATGGACTACAGCCAGACGGCTGGAAATAACTGAAAATTGATCTTCAGACTTCCTTCTCTCCGGAAGAGGCTCTGGCCGCCATGCGGCAGGCGGAAGGGGAAATGCCGAAACGCTTCCGGAAGCTTTTGCTGAAAGCGAACTGATCCGCATAGCCCAGTTCCCAGGCGATTTCCCGGATGGGCTTTTCTCCGGAAATCAGCAGATGCTTCGCCATGTCCGTTTTCAGATTCTGGATGTATTCCACCGTGCGCATCCCGAGAAGCGCCTGGAAAATGTTGAGCAGGGTGTGCTCGCAGACGCCGAGATGCAGGGCGGTGGACTGGACCGTGGCGGTGGCCAGATTGCGGCGGATATACCGGTCCGCCTCCTGGAAAAGCCCCACTCCTCCGCGCACGTTCGACAGGCCGTAATCCTTCTGGCTCAGAAGGCTGAGCAGGGAGATGAGCAGGGAAGAGGCGGCCACGGAATTTTTCAGCTTCAGGCTGGCGAGAGCTTCGCTGCACAGACGCAGATGGAATTCCTCCAGCGGCAGGGAAAGAACGGTTTCCAGAGGCAGGGAAGGAAAGTCCGGTTCCGTCCGACGGAACTCAAACCACCAGAAATCCCAGCTGGCGCCTGTACACAGATATTCAAAGGGCTTTTGGGAGGCATCAAAGAGGAGAGCAGTGCCGGCATGCAGAAAAAAGCTTTTATCCTCCAGCATCAGCCGTCCCTCTCCTCCCAGCGTTGCGGCAAAAACCAGGCTGTCAGGAATCGCATAATGCCGGATGTGGTAGTCAGCGTCCGCGAAAACATGATAAATGGAATCCACCACGGCGGGGGAAAAGGACGCCCGCTCCTGGCTGATGCAGAAATCCAGCTTTTCCATATGCGCTCCTTTCTGAAAATGACATATCCTGTTCTGGTATGCACATTCCCTCAAAAACGGAAAAATAATATAATATAACAAAAATCAGGCTCCGGAAAAAATGAGGTCCTGAGTCTTTATTATAACAGAGGTCTTTCGGAAAATGAAGGATGGAGGAAACGAATATGACACCCAGAGAAAACCTTTTGCATCTGCTCAGAAAAGAGGGCTATGAAGAAGTCCCTGTGGATTTTTCCCTGTGTCCCTCACAGGAAGAGAGTTATCGGAAGAATGAACACAGCTCTTCTGATTACAGGGACTATTTTCAGATGCCCTGGAAACGCCTTCCGGTGCTTCAACCGGATGAAGATTTCAGGGAACAGTATCAGAAGTACCATCAGGAGGTCGGACTTACTATGGAGGAAATCGATGAGTGGGGTGTGGGACATCGCGCCACGGCTTCCTCTCTCCACATGACCCAGATGTATCATCCGCTGGAGCATGCGGAAACGGAAGAGGAAATTCTCGCGTATCCGCTTCCTTCCTATTCTACTGAAGGAAATCCCGGGCTTCGTGAATATGCAGATCGGGTGCACAGTCAGGGACTGGCGACGGTGGGAGATATGCAGTGTACCATATGGGAAACGGCCTGGTATATCCGGGGAATGGAGAATCTGATGATGGACATGATGTCAGATGACCCAAAAGCAGAGATTCTATTGGACAGAGTTACGGAGATTGCCATTCAGCGGGCGGTATTGTATGCGCAGGCCGGTCCGGACATCCTGTTTCTGGGGGATGACATCGGGATGCAGCATTCCCTGATGATGAGCACGGAGCTCTATAACAAATGGCTGAAGCCCCGCCTGAAGCGTGTGATCGATGCCGCCAGGGAAGTGAAGCCGGACCTGATTGTCTTTTACCATTCCTGCGGTTATGTGGAGCCCATGATTCCCTATCTGATTGAAGCGGGAATCGATGTGCTGAATCCCATACAGCCGGAATGTATGGATTTTGGAGAAATCTATCAAAAGTATGGGGACCGCCTTTCTTTTCACGGCACAATCGGCACCCAGTCCATCATGCCCTTCGGAACGCCGGAAGAGGTGAAAGCACAGGTGAAGAAAAATCTGGATATTGCCGGCAAAAAGGGAGGACTGTTTGTGGCTCCTACCCATCTGATTGAGCCGGAGGTTCCCTGGGAAAATATTCTTGCCTATGTGGAAGCCTGCCGCGAATACACGAAGCAGTGAGAAGCAGTGCCTGATTGGGCCGGCAGCGGGTTCCTGCCGCATGTTTATGGTTTTTTTATCAATTTTTCATAAAGCCTTTCCTTGTATTGAGGCGTGCTCTGGGGTATGATACGGATAGAAAGGACTGAAGGAGCATACCGATGACGAAAGCGGAATTTCTGGAAAGGCTGCGGCGTGCGCTGAACGGAAATATGTCAGCTGCGGCAGTGGAAGATAATATCCAATTTTATGACAGCTATTTTTCGGGACAAATAGCGCAGGGAAGAAGCGAGGCGGACGTGCTGAACGAGCTTGGTGATCCCCGGATTCTGGCGCGGACGCTGATTGACGCGGCAGAGCGGGCCGGAGATGCCCGCGCGCATGAAGCGAACGAGACGCAGTACCGGACATCGGGATACTATACGGCCGGAAACGGCGCTTCGGGCACTCAGAGCTGGAACGGTTCCGCTTCCGGCAGAAATGCTTCCTCTTACGGCCGGACGGGACAGACCCAGGGATTCCGAAACCATACGTTTCAGGGACACGCTTCCAGAAGCGGCGCGGGCTCCAGAAGTGGAGCCGGTGATTCCTGGATGCAGGACGACGGAATGAAGGAGCACAGCGTGTTCCGGATTCCGGGCTGGCTGATTGCGGTACTGGTCATCCTGATCCTGTTTGTGGTCATTAGCGTGGTGGGATCCCTGATCTGGATGATTCTGCCCTATGCGATTCCGGTAATCCTGGTGGTCTATATCGTGAAGCTGATCGGGCGAAAGTAGCATGTATAAAAAAAGAAAAAGCTCACATACTACTCCTGTAACCAAATGACACAGGAGGATTGAATGTATGTCAAAGAATGATTACAGCCAGAACAACAGTCAGAACAGCCAGAATAACGGCCAGAACAGCGAAAAGCAGGCCCAGAAGAACAGATCTGAGAACAGCAGCCAGAACAAGAGCAAAAACAGCTCTTCCGACTGCCATAAGAACAGCTACTAAGCTGCTTCGCAGCTGACAAGACGGACGCCGCTCCCTACGGGGCGGCGTTCGTTTTGGGCGAAATTTGCGGTAGTTGTTGACGCGGAAGTAAAAACCACGTAAGATATAGGTATGAAAAAATATGAACTGATCGCCCCCTGCCACTTCGGGCTGGAGGCAGTATTAAAAAGAGAAATCACAGAACTGGGCTATGATTGTTTACAGGTGGAAGACGGGCGGCTTACCTTCTTCGGGGATGAAGAGGCGGTAAGCCGCGCGAATGTGTTTCTGCGCAGTGCGGAACGGATTCTGATCAAAGTCGGGTCTTTTCATGCGGAAACCTTTGAAGAGCTGTTCCAGGGAACCCTTGCGCTGCCATGGGAGGAATACATACCGAAGGACGGAAAATTCTGGGTGGCGAAGGCCGCCAGCGTGAAAAGCAGGCTGTTCAGCCCCTCCGACATTCAGTCCATCATGAAAAAGGCGATGGTGGAACGCCTGAAAAAGACCTATCGGACCAGCTGGTTTGAGGAGAACGGCGAGAGCTTTCCGCTCCGCGTTTTTCTGAAAAATGACGAAGTGACCGTGGGGCTGGATACCACCGGGGAATCCCTGCATAAAAGAGGCTACCGGAAGCTTGTGGCAAAAGCGCCCATCGCGGAGAATCTGGCCGCGGCTTTAATCATGCTCACGCCCTGGAAGGGAGACCGGATTCTGGTTGATCCCTTCTGCGGCAGCGGTACGATTCCCATCGAGGCTGCCATGATGGCGGTGAACATGGCTCCGGGAATGAACCGGGATTTTACGGCTTCCTCCTGGGAGCATCTGGTGGCAAAACGGAACTGGTACGACGCGGTGGATGAAGCGTCGGAGCTGATCGATATGAGCGTGGATACCGACATTCAGGGCTATGACATCGACGACAAAATGGTGTCCATCGCCAGAGCAAACGCGCATCTGGCGGGCGTGGAAGGAAAAATCCATTTTCAGAGACGCCCTCTGTCCCAGCTGAGTCATCCGAAGAAATACGGCTTTCTCATCACCAATCCGCCCTATGGAGAGCGGCTGGAAGAAAAAGCGGCGCTTCCGAAGCTGTACCGGGAACTGGGAGAGCGCTTTGCGGCGCTGGATTCCTGGTCCATGTACCTGATCACCGCTTATGAGAATGCCCAGCAGGATATTGGAAGGAAGGCGGATAAGAACCGCAAGATATACAACGGCATGATGAAGACCTACTTTTATCAATATCAGGGACCGAAGCCGCCCAGAAGGCCGCGGGAAGGCGGAGCGTCTGCCGTGAGAGA
This sequence comes from uncultured Lachnospiraceae bacterium, assembly GCA_900544445.1. Taxonomy (GTDB): domain Bacteria; phylum Bacillota; class Clostridia; order Lachnospirales; family Lachnospiraceae; genus Eisenbergiella; species Eisenbergiella intestinigallinarum. The sequence goes on along the minus strand of UQVK01000074.1, from coordinate 1,361 downwards.
GGAACGATGAGATGAGCAGAAGAATTCTGTTTGCAACAGGAAACGAGGGAAAGATGCGGGAGGTCCGCATGATCCTGGAAAATCTGAATATGCCGGTGCTTTCCATGAAGGAAGCGGGAATCGAAACCGACATCGAGGAAAATGGAACCAGCTTTGAGGAAAATGCGCTGATTAAGGCGAGGGCGGTCGCCGCCTGCGCCGGGCCGGAGGACATTGTCCTGGCCGACGATTCCGGGCTGGAAATCGATTATCTGAACGGAGAGCCTGGCATTTATTCCGCGCGGTACATGGGAGAGGACACCTCCTACCGGATCAAAAACGCGAATCTGATCGAACGGCTTGACGGCGTTCCGAAGGAGCAGCGGACCGCGCGGTTTGTCTGTGCCATTGCGGCGGTGCTCCCTTCCGGCGTCGAAAATGAAAAGGCACAGAAGCGGGAATTCGTGGTCAGAGGAACCGTGGAAGGATATATCGGCTGGGAGGAAAGAGGCGCCAACGGTTTTGGATATGATCCCATTTTTTATGTGGATGAGTATGGCTGTTCCACCGCCGAACTGGACAGCGAGACGAAAAACCGCATCAGCCACAGAGGAAACGCCCTGCGCCTTTGTGAAGAACGCCTGAAGGAGCTTTTGTAGCTTATGGACATGCGTTCACTTTTGACGCTTCCAAACCGGCTGATGAGGCCTGTGCGGAAATCCGATGAGGAAGGACAGGGGAGACAGATGAGGATTCTGATAATCAGCGATACCCACAGAAGAGATGAAAATTTTCTGAAACTGATCGAGCGCGTCAAGCCTCTGGATCTGCTGATCCACTGCGGTGATCTGGAGGAAAATGAGGCTCTGTTTCTGGAAAAGGCAGGATGCCCGGCACAGATCATCGCCGGAAACAACGATTTTTTCTCCAGCCTTCCCAGAGAACTGGAATTTAACATCGGAAAATACCGCGTATGGCTCACTCACGGTCATAATTATTATGTTTCCATGGGGGATTCGGTTCTGAAGGAAGAGGCGAAAAACCGCGGTGTGGATATTGTGATGTTCGGCCACACCCACAGGCCGGTGGTGGAGATTGGGAAAACGCTGACGGCTCTCAATCCGGGAAGCCTTTCCTTCCCCAGACAGGATGGGAGAAAGCCGTCCTATATCCTGATGGAACTGGATAAAAATGGGGAAGCACACTATCACTTAAATTTTTTGTAAAATTTTTTTGTAAAAAAGTTGACAACCCGGAACTGGTATTATATAATAACTTCTGCGTCACGGCTGAGAGTGAGCAGAGAACGGGGTGTGGCTCAGCTTGGCTAGAGCGCCTGGTTTGGGACCAGGAGGTCGCAGGTTCGAATCCTGTCACCCCGA
>UQVK01000073.1 GCA_900544445.1 uncultured Lachnospiraceae bacterium | reverse complement strand
AAGAGAAGTATACTATTAAAATGAGGTGATTTCCTTTTGACGTCGCCCCCACCGGACCGACCGGCCCCACCGGTCCGACAGGAGTAACTGGCCCGACAGGCCCGGCCGGTTCGGCTTCGGTGGAGGAATTTCTCAACGCCTTTTCCGTGCCGGCAGCACCGGGTACGTCGGGGACCGAACTGGTCTTTGACCTGAATGGCCAGTCGAAGGGAACAGCGATTGCCCATGCAGAGAGAAGTGCGGAGTTTGTACTGAATGAACCAGGCTTTTATGCAGCGGTTTTTCACAGTACCATCGCTCCGGCATCCGGCGTGACCTTTCCGCTGAACATCCAGTTTACGATGGAGCAGGATGGAACGCCGGTTCCCGGGGCTGCGACACAGCACACCTTTCATACCTCCGCGGAAAATGCGAATATCGCGTTTGACACCATTCTGGCAGTGACGGATGCTCCGTCCATTCTGACGGTGACCGGGCTGGGCGGAAATTTCCTGTACAGTGATGTGGGAATGAGCATATATCAGATCAGCTGATTCAGGAACGGGAGGATCGGAATACCCGATTTGAGATCAGGTTTCCGATCCAGCCCGCCAGAATACCAAACAGAATGCCGAACAGCACATCCGTGGGATAGTGGACATACAGATACAGCCGGGAGAAAGCGATCAGAGATGCCAGAATGAGAGCCGGGATCCCGATTTTACGGTTGTTTCTGAAAATGGCCGAGGCGGATGCAAAGGAAGCATAAGTATGCCCGGACGGAAATGAGAAGTCTGTGGGCGGCGGAATCAAAAGCTCCACTGCGGTATTGACGGTAAAAGGACGCAGCCTGGCCACCAGCGGCTTTAAGATCATATTACCGGTGATCAGCATGAAAAGCAGAGCAATGCCGGAGGCCAATCCCGCCTTCCTTGTTTTCGGAAAAAGAAGCAGCAGAATGGACAGCGCAATCCAGATAAGTCCCGCATCTCCAAGGGAGGAGATGCGGGGAACCAGAGCGTTGAGAAAATCGTTTGCAAGATGTTGCTGGATCTGATCCAGAAGATTAAATTCCCAGGCCATAACTCTCCTTTTTATCCAGATGCCGTTTGACAACGATGTAACAGATCAGGTGGCAGAAGGCCGTGATGGCCCAGGATACCGGGTAGGACAAATAGAGGACGAACAGGCTGCGGTCCCACTGGAATACGGTGAAAATCCAGAGAATCCGCAGGCCGCAGGCTCCTGCGATGGAAACCAGCATGGGCAGGATGGCATAGTTTAAGCCGCGCAGGCTTCCGACCAGAACATCCATCATTCCGCAGAGATAGTAAGTGGTGCAGATGACACCCATACGGATCAGACCGTACTGAATGACATCCGCATCCGTGGAATAAATCAGCAGAAGTTTGTCGCCGAACAGGTAAGCCAGGTTTCCGAAGGCGCAGCCTACGATAAAAACAAGGATTTCACATTGGATCAGGATACGGGTAATCCGTTTCTTTTTCCCGGCACCATAGTTCTGACTGGTAAAGCTGATGGAAGTCTGGTGGAAAGCGTTCATGGCGGTATAGATGAAGCCTTCAATATTGCTGGCCGCAGTGTTGCCAGCCATGGCAACGGAGCCGAAGGAATTGACAGAGGACTGAATCAGCACATTGGAAATGGAGAAAATAGCCCCCTGCATGCCCGCAGGAAGTCCGATGCGGATCATCAGGATCAGGCGGTTTTTATGGATTTTCAGTTTATTCAGGTGCAGGCGGTACATGCCTTCCTCATGAATCAGACAGCGCAGAACCAGAAGGGCGGAAATGCACTGGGAGATCACGGTTGCGATGGCAACGCCCGCCACGCCCAGATGGAAAACAATGACGAAAATCAGGTTGAGGATGACGTTGACCACACCGGAGGCAAACAGGAAGTACAGAGGCCTCTTGGTATCTCCGACAGCCCGAAGGATGGCTGCGCCAAAGTTATAGAGCATGGTGGCCGGCATGCCGACGAAATAGATGCGCATGTACAGAGTCGCCTGATTCAATACGTCTTCCGGGGTTCCCATAAGCGTAAGAAGGGGACGTGCCAGAAGAACGCCGATAAAAATGAGGATGACTCCGCAGATCAGACTCAGCAGGACAGAGGTATGCACCGTCTCGCTGACTGCCTTTTCCTGCTTCGCTCCGATGTAATTGGCACAGAGCACATTGGTGCCCACAGAAAGGCCGATGAAGACGTTCACCAGCAGATTGATGAGAGAACTGGTGCTTCCCACCGCAGCAAGGGCCTGATGCCCGGCAAAACGGCCGGCGACGATGATGTCTGCAGCATTGAACAGAAGCTGCAGGATGCCGGAGAACATGAGCGGAATGGCAAAGCGAAGCAGCTTGCCGGTTAACGGACCGTTGCACATGTCAATTTCATAGGATTTTGCTTTCATGATTAAGAAGAATCCCCCTTTTGTAACTGGCTCATGCGTAAGCCTGGAATAAAAAGTGACAATTCAGGAATATCCGGAAAATATCCTGAGAAAGAAAGTTTACATAAATTTTACAATGAAAAAAGAGGCTGTACAATATGAAGATTTCTTTTTTTTCTGGCTTTTTGTGACTTCGGGTATTGACAACAGGAAGATGTTTTGTTATAGTTCTGATAGAACAGATAAAACAATATCTGCTTTATGTCAGAACGATACAGGAGGGATTGTGTATGAACATTTCCAAATTCACACAGAAATCCATGGAAGCTGTGGAACGGTGCCAGAAACTGGCCCTTGAATACGGCAACCAGGAGATTGAAGAAGAACATCTGCTCTACGGCCTCCTTACCATAGAAGACAGCCTGATCTTAAAGCTGATTGAGAAAATGGGAATTCAGAAGGAGCATTTTGTAAACAGAGCGGAGGAAGCGGTCGCAAAGCGCGTGAAGGTGCAGGGCGGCCAGGTATATGTGGGAAAGGACCTGAACGTGGTCCTGACCTCGGCGGAGGACGAGGCGAAGCAGATGGGAGACGAATACGTTTCCGTGGAGCATCTGTTCCTGTCCATGATCCGTCATCCCAACAAGGAGATCAAGGCCATCTGGAACGAGTACGGCATCACCAGAGAACGGTTTCTGCAGGCGCTTTCCACCGTACGGGGAAACCAGCGGGTGACCAGCGACAACCCGGAGGCCACCTATGACACGCTTGAGAAGTACGGCGAGGATCTGGTGGAGAAGGCGAGAAATCAGAAGCTGGACCCGGTGATCGGCAGGGACGCGGAGATCCGAAACGTGATCCGCATCCTGTCCAGAAAGACCAAGAACAACCCGGTTCTGATCGGCGAGCCCGGTGTGGGCAAAACCGCCGTGGTGGAGGGCCTGGCGCAGAGGATTGTGCGGGGCGACGTGCCGCAGGGCTTAAAGGATAAGAAGATTTTTTCCCTGGACATGGGCGCGCTGGTGGCAGGAGCCAAGTACCGGGGCGAATTTGAGGAGCGTCTGAAGGCGGTGCTGGAGGATGTGAAGAACAGCGACGGGCAGATCATTCTGTTCATCGACGAGTTGCATACCATTGTGGGCGCAGGCAAGACGGAGGGCAGCATGGACGCCGGAAACATGCTCAAGCCCATGCTGGCAAGAGGCGAGCTGCACTGTATCGGCGCCACCACTCTGGATGAATACCGGCAGTACATCGAGAAGGACGCTGCTCTGGAAAGACGTTTCCAGCCGGTACAGGTGGATGAGCCTACGGTGGAGGACACCATTTCCATCCTGCGCGGTCTGAAGGAACGCTACGAGGTATATCATGGTGTGAAAATCATGGACAATGCGCTGGTGAGCGCGGCTGTGCTTTCCAACCGTTATATTTCCGACCGGTTCCTGCCGGATAAGGCCATCGACCTGGTGGACGAGGCCTGCGCCCTGATCAAGACTGAGATGGATTCCATGCCGACGGAGCTGGATGAGCTGCAGAGAAAGATCATGCAGCTGGAAATCGAGGAAGCGGCCCTGAAGAAGGAAGAGGACCGTCTGAGCCAGGAGCGTCTTGCCGACCTGCAGAAGGAGCTGGCGGAGCTGAAGGAGAATTTCCAGAACCGCAAGGCCCAGTGGGATAATGAAAAGGCAAGCGTGGATAAGCTTTCCAGACTGAGGGAGCAGATCGATGCGGTGAACAGCCAGATTGAGATCGCCCAGCGGGAAGGAGACCTGGAAAAGGCGGCGGAACTGAGTTACGGACAGCTTCCTGGCCTGAAGAAGGAACTCGAAGTGGAAGAAGAAAAGGTGAAGAATGAGGACCTTTCTCTTGTGCATGAGAGCGTCAGCGAGGATGAGATCGCAAGGATTATTTCCCGCTGGACCGGGATTCCTGTCGCCAAGCTGACCGAAAGTGAACGCAGCAAGACCCTGCATCTGGACGAGGAACTCCACAAAAGGGTAATCGGCCAGGACGAGGGCGTGGAAAAGGTGACGGAGGCCATCATCCGCTCCAAAGCGGGCATCAAGGATCCCACCAAACCCATCGGCTCCTTCATGTTCCTCGGCCCCACGGGCGTGGGCAAAACGGAGCTTGCAAAGGCGCTTGCGGAGGCCCTGTTCGACGATGAAAAGAACATGGTCCGTATCGATATGAGCGAGTACATGGAGAAATATTCCGTTTCCAGGCTGATCGGAGCGCCGCCCGGATATGTGGGTTATGAAGAAGGCGGACAGCTCACCGAAGCGGTGAGAAGAAAGCCCTACTCCGTGGTGCTGTTTGATGAGATTGAGAAGGCCCATCCCGATGTGTTCAATGTGCTTCTTCAGGTGCTGGACGACGGGCGGATCACCGACTCCCAGGGCAGGACGGTGGACTTCAAGAATACGATCCTGATCATGACCTCGAATATCGGCGCGAATTACCTGCTGGAGGGCATCGGAAGCGACGGAACCATCACGGAAGAGGCGGAAAACGCAGTAATGACGGAGCTTCGAAGCCGGTTCCGTCCGGAATTCCTGAACCGGCTGGATGAAATCATCATGTTCCATCCGCTGACGAAGGACGATATCGGCGGTATTATCCAGCTCATTGTGGACGACCTGAATAAGCGTCTTTCCGACAGGGATCTGCATCTGGAGCTGACGCCGGAGGCGAGACAGTTTGTGGTGGACAACGCTTATGACCCGGCATACGGTGCAAGGCCGTTGAAGCGTTACATTCAGAAGAATGTGGAAACCCTTGCCGCGAAGCTGATCCTGCAGGATGCGGTGGACGAGGGAGATACCATTCTGATCGATGTGAAAAACGGCAGCCTGACCGCTGCGAAGCAGGCGTGAGGCGCCCGGCGCGCCGGGAGGAGGACACATGATACGAAAAGCCCTTCCGGAGGATATGCCGGTCATCCTGAAGATTTATGAGCAGGCCCGCCGGTTTATGGCAGAGCATGGAAATCCCAGGCAGTGGGGAAATAGCTCCCCGGCACAGAACGTGCTGGAGGAGGATATCCGGAAGGAACGGCTGTATCTGTGCGAAAGAGACGAAAAGATCTGCGGCGTTTTCGCCTTTCCGGTGGGAGAAGATCCCACTTATGCGAAAATCGAGGGCGGAGGCTGGAAGCTTAATACGCCTTACGGAACGATCCACCGTATGGCCGGAAACGGACAGGAGACGGGTGTGTTTGCCGAATGCCTTGCCTGGTGCAGGGAACAGATCGGTCATATCCGCATTGATACCCACGAGGACAACCGGATTATGCAGCACCTCATTGAAAAGCACGGCTTCGTCCGCTGCGGCATCATCCATGTGGCAGACGGAAGTCCCCGGATCGCCTATGAATGGATGGAAGATATCTGAAAATAGAAAGGAACCGTCGGAAAACATTTTTCCGCGGTTCCTTTTTGCTACGCGATAAGCTATGCTGCGAGCTGCCCGGTACAGCAAACGGCTTTGCCGTGCGCTGTGCTTATCGCGCGATTGGTACGTCCGGCAGGCGCATGATGCGTACCGCATCAGGGCGCACACTTCTTTATTTCAACCGGAGATTTTCGAAAACAGGGGGTTTTATGCGCCCGTTTTCTTGTCGTTCTTTTTCCCGGTATTTGCTCCGATCCATCCCATCAGGGCTACAATCAGACTGATGATGGCGATAACCACAAAGATGCCTACCATACCCTGCGCCATGATGGAGAGGGCAATTTTGAAAACTTCCATATTTGGTGCCATAGCGTTTCTCCTTTCAAATGCGAGCGATAAGTTTTACGGTTCAAATACGCCCCATCGATTTACAGATAAGAGGTTACCAGGCTGATTACCAGTCCGCCCGCGATAACGGAAGCGATCTGACCGGATACATTGACACCCGTTGCCTGCATGATCAGGATATTTCCGGGATCTTCCTTCATGGCGAGCTTCTGAACTACACGCGCCGACATGGGGAAAGCGGAGATGCCGGAAGCTCCGATCATCGGATTGAGCAGAGGCTTGTTCATGATCCTTAGGATCAGGTTTATGATCTTGGCAAATAAAACTCCGCCGATGGTATCGAATACGAAAGCCAGCAGGCCGATGACCATGATCAGGATGGTATCGAAACGTACGAACTGATCCGCGCGCATGCTGAAGGAAATGGTGATTCCAAGAAGCAGGGTGATCAGGTTCGCAAGACTTGTCTGTGCGGTATCGGAGAGATTGTCCAGAACGCCGCATTCACGGAGCAGATTTCCGAACATCAGGAAGCCCACCAGGGATACGGAGGAGGGAGCGATCAGTCCGACGATAAAGGTTACGATGATGGGGAACAGGATCCTTGTGGTCTTGGAAACCGGCCTTGAGGGCTTGGCTGCCATGCGGATTCTGCGCTCCTTCTTTGTAGTAACAAGCTTGATGGCAAAGGGCTGTACGATAGGCACCAGAGCCATGTAGGAATAAGCGGCGACCGCGATCGGCCCTACATAGTTGGAGCCGAGCACCTGGGAAACCAGAATGGAGGTGGGGCCGTCGGCCGCGCCGATGATACCGATGGAGGCAGCGTCCTTCAGATCAAATCCCATGAGCGCGGCAGCGCAGATTGCGAAGAAGATGCCGAACTGCGCGGCAGCTCCGAACAGGAACATAACCGGCTGGGAAAGCAGGGGACCGAAATCGATCATTGCGCCGATACCGATGAAAAGAAGGATCGGCATTGCCTCGGAGGCTTCGATTCCCACGTTGAACAGCCATTCCACAACGCCCGTAACCTCTCCGATGCCGGTCATTTCCTGGTTGATCACGCCCGAAAGAGGGAGATTAACCAGAATGGCTCCGAATCCCATCGGCAGAAGCAGAGAAGGCTCATATTCCTTCTTAATGGCCAGATAGATGAGCAGCGCGCCGACCAGATACATGACGGCCTGCTGCGGGGTGATGGATAGTAATCCTTCGTAGATGAAACTGAAATCCATACGTCTCTTTTCCTTTCCTGTGTAGAATTTGTCCAGGCGTAAATCTGTACCGTACACATCTCCCCCCTGGATGTGAAGCGAAGAAGGTTTTTGCCCAAAGGGAACCCTTTGCTCAGAGGAGGTCTCTGACGGAAGAGGCTTGTTCCTGCAAAGTATGACGGAAAAGGAAGCCTCCGTCATACAAAAAAAAGACCCCGGCAGATGCCGAAAGTCTCGTTCCTTCCATCCGGAAAGTGTACAACCATGCCCGGCTCCATGAAGCTGCCGAGTTGATCACAATGAGCCGGTCAGGGCGTGTTGATTGCACAAGATACTACTCCCTTTCAACTGATAACAGGATATCATCCGGAGGGAAGAAATGTCAAGTATTTTCACGCTTTCTGAGCACAAACGAAGCACAAACAAAGCGCTTGCGGGAAAGGGGAAAAAAACATATAATAGGGGGACGGAAATCCGCTTGCCGGATAAAAATTTCTGCCGCCGGAAGAGGCGGAAAAAGGAGGAAGCGTATGGTACCACAGGATCCGGTCATGCTGTTAAGTTTTTTAAATCTGAAGCTGCGGGATTTTTACGGGAGTCTGGACGCGCTGTGCGAGGATCTGGATCTGAACCGGGAGGAGATTCTGGAAAAAATGAAACAGATCGACTATGCCTATGATGAGGAGAATAACCGTTTTGTCTGAACATACAGTTACCGTTCTGACGGACGGCAGGGAGGAAAAAAGGCTGTATGCGCCTGCAGGAGCGCTTTTTCTGCAGCTTTTGAAAGGAAATGGCCATTCTCTGGTCTGCTGTAATGGAAAGGGCGGCTGCGGGCGATGCAGGATCCGGTTTCCGGACGGGGACGCCCCGCTTCCCGTGACTGCGGACAGAAACGCACTCACCGCGCAGGAACTTCGGGACGGCGTCCGTCTGGCCTGTGTACACCGGGTAAAAAAGGACTGCAGGATCCGGGTGGAATTCGTCCATCCGAAGCAGGTGGAGGTGGTGGCCGGATATGCGGGGACGGACCGTGTGGCAGCGGGTTCCCGGCGGAAGGGCGGCGTGCAGGAAGCATATCTGCTTGCCATGGACCTGGGAACCACCACCATTGCCGCCAATGCGGTGACCCTCCGTTCTCTGCAGGATTTCGGCGGCTTTTCCGGGAAAACGGCGGACGGAGAAAAAGTGGGAGCCGGACTGCATATCCTCGCGCAGGCGGGCCGGATGAATCCGCAGAGGGAATGGGGAAGCGACGTGGTTTCCCGGATTCAGGCGGCCGGGCAGGGAGAAGCGGACGCGCTCCGGGATGCGGCGGGAAGCGCTGTGCGCGCGCTGATTACGGACATTACGGAGAAAACGGGAAGGCCTCCGGAAGAAATCTGTCTGGCGGGAAACACGGTGATGGAGCATCTGCTTCTGGGGCTTGATGTGAGCGGCCTCGGCAGTTATCCCTTCCGGCCGGTCAGCCTGGAGGAGCAGCGTCTGGAACTGTTTTCCCCGGATGTCCCGCGTGTGGATGCTGCCGTTCCCAGCTCCATCCGCCTGCTTCCCGGAATTTCCGCCTTCGTGGGGGCGGATATCCTGGCGGGGCTTTTGGCCTGCGGCTTCGGCGACCCGACGGATACCCGGTGCCGTCTGTTCATCGATCTGGGAACCAACGGAGAAATGGCCATCGGAAACGGAAAACGGCTGATCTGCACGGCGACAGCGGCGGGACCGGCCTTTGAGGGCGGAGCCGGGGCGAACGTTCCGGGAACGGACATGATCGCGATTCTGGCGCGGCTTCTTCGGGAGAAAAAAATGGACCGCACCGGGCTTTTGTGTGAGGAGCTGTTTGATGAGGGCTGGCAGGAGGGAGAACTTCGCGTGACCCAGCAGGATATCCGGGCGCTTCAGACAGCCAAGTCCGCGGTCCGTGCGGGAGTGGAACTTCTGATGAAAAGGCTCGGCGTTTCCTGTGAGGAAGTACAGGAGGTATATCTTGCCGGGGGCTTCGGTCGTTTTCTGGATGTGGAAAGCGCCGCCCGGATCGGCCTGTTTCCACAGGGGCTGTCAGGAAAAGTGCGGGCGGTGGGAAATACCTCCCTTCTCGGTGCGGCGCTTTACGGCGGCCGCCGTAAAGCGCCGGCGATGGCGCAGGAACTGAAAAAGAAGGCAGAGGTGATGAACCTGGCCGGGGAACCGGGTTTTTATGAAAAATATCTGGAAAATCTGGAATTCTGAAAAAGCAGTTTAATAAATACATACAGGAGGAAAACAGATCATGAAACTGGTCATTCTGGAGCCGCTGGGCGTGGAGCAGGAAAAGCTCCTGGCTCTTGCGGAGGAAAAACTGACGGACAGGGTGGAAATCGAGGCGTATGATACGCGCGTCACAGATGCGGATGCACTGGCGGAACGGGCGAAGGATGCGGACATTGTGGTCCTTTCCAACCTTCCCTTCCGGAGGGAAGTCATGGAACGCTGCCCGAACCTGAAAATGATTTCCGTCGCGTTCACGGGCGTGGATCATGTGGATATGGATTACTGCCGGGAAAGGGGAATTCTGGTGAGCAACTGTGCCGGATATTCCAACACGGCGGTTTCAGAGCTGGTGTTCGGCCTGGCCCTGAGCCTGTACCGCCGCATCATCGAGTGCGACCGGGCGGTGCGCGCGGGAAAGGACAAAACCGGTCTGGTGGGGCTGGAGCTTGCGGGAAAAACGTTCGGCATTATCGGCATGGGAGCCATCGGAACGCGCACCGCACAGCTGGCGAAGGCGTTTGGCTGCAGGGTGCTGGGCTTCAACAGAAGTCCGAAGCAGGTAGAAGGCGTGCGCATGGTGGAGCTTGACGAGCTGTTAAGGGAAAGCGATATCGTTTCCCTGCATGTACCCCTCACGGAGCAGACAAGAGGAATGATCGGCGAGCGGGAGATCGGCCTGATGAAGCCGTCTGCGATTCTCATCAACACGGCGAGGGGGCCTGTGGTGGACAGCGCTGCCCTTGCGGCGGCACTGAAGGAGGGCCGGCTTGCCGGAGCGGCTGTGGATGTGTATGAGACGGAGCCTCCCATCCCGCAGGATCATCCGTTGCTTTCGGCTCCCCATGTGGCGGCGACTCCCCATGTGGCATTTGCAACGAAGGAAGCCCTGTATCAGAGGGCGGTCATCGTGTTTGACAACGTGGCCGGATATCTGGACGGAAAGCCGCAGAATGTGATGTGAGCCGGAATAGAGAATTCTGCCGTAGCATATAGTATTCAGAAAGAAGTCTGAGAGGCGGCGCCGATGCGGAAAGAAACTGTGAGAAGGTTGGGTTTGCTCCTGTTTTCTGTCGCGGCGGCGCTGCTTTTTTATGGCCTGAGCACGGTTTCTGGGAGGCAGGAACCTCGCCGGCCGGCCTCTTCGGCCGCCGTCCGTTCGGATGCGCAGGAGTACGAACAGGAGGATCTGGAACAGAAAAAGGTAGCGATTTCCTTCGATGACGGCCCTCACCCGACCTATACGGAACAGCTTCTGGACGGCCTGAAGGAGCGCGGCGTGAAAGCCACTTTTTTTGTGACGGGCGAGCATGCCGCCCTGCACCCGGACATCATCCGGCGGATGAGTGAGGAAGGGCATCTGATCGGCAATCACACCTACACCCACATCCAGCTGAACACCTCGAACCGGGAACAGTTTAAGGAGGAACTGATCCGGACCAATGAGGTTATTTCGGAGATCACCGGAGATGAGGTGCTCTATGTGCGTCCGCCTTACGGCAGCTGGGACAAAACACTGGAGGAAGAGCTGAATATGTTTCCTGTGCTGTGGACCGTGGACCCCCTGGACTGGTGCTCCTCCAGCGCCTCCTGCATCGTGAGGAGCGTGGTGGGAGAGGTGGAGGAAAACGATATTATTCTCATGCACGATTATTATGATACCAGCGTCACCGCGGCTCTTGAGATTGTGGATGAACTGCTGGCGGAGGGGTATACCTTTGTGACGGTGGAGGAGATTCTGTTTGATTGATTGACGCATTTTAAAGGGGTATGCTAAAATAACCCTATTCAAGGCAGGAGATGTCAAATTGTTATCCGTTGTGGTTGTGGGATAGTTATATGATATAATGTAATGAGAATTAAAAAAGATTTACGAAAATTGGAAAGGCAAATGCCATCATGTCAAAACGGGAAAAAAATTGTCAGATTCCGACGCCAATTCAATATGTGAAGCTGATGCTTGACAATGTTGGATATAAACATAATTTGCAGGGACGCAAGGTGCTGGAAAATTCCTGTGGGGAAGGAAATATACTAGTAGAAATTGTAAAAAGGTATATTGCAGATGCGAAGGAAAACCAGCATACTCCAGAACAAATAGCGATAGGATTGCAGAGAGATGTTGTGGCATATGAGGTGGATCAGGGGAAGATAGATGTCTGTTTAGCACGCTTGGATGAGGTACTTTCAATAGAAAACATACCGGAAGTCAGATGGAATATTAAACATCAGGATTTTTTGAAAAGCAAGGAACAAAATATTGATTTTATAGTCGGTAATCCGCCGTTTATTACATATCATGATCTGACGCAGGAAGAAAGGGTATTTTTGCAACGAAATTTTTTGGTATGTCAGAAAGGAAGATTTGACTATTGTTATGCATTTATTGAAGCCAGTGTCAAGGCATTGTCAGATAGAGGGAAAATGATATACCTAATTCCGTTCAGCGTGTTCAGAAATCGGTTCGCGGCGGGAGTGAGAGGATTTTTGTGGGATCATATTACCAAGATTATCGACTGTAGCAATGTTAAAATATTTCAGGGTATAATCTGTTCAACATCTCTGATTCTGTGCGAAAATGGAAATGTCCCAAATCAAGTTGAGTACGAGGATGATGCAACAAAGAATAAGTTTTTTGTAATGCGTTCCGCATTGAATGAAGATAAATGGATTTTTCACAGGACAGTTAGTGGAAACAGAAGATTTGGAGATTATTTTAGTGTGCATAATAGTGTGGCAACATTATGTAATAAGGCCTTTTTATTTTCCGCAGAAGAAGAGACAGAGAAATACTATATTATAAACGGTTTACCTGTAGAAAAGGAATTAACTTTGCCAGCGGTTAGTACCAAAAGCAACAGGGCATCGAAAAATGGAAAAAGGCTGGCGAGAATCATTTTCCCATATAGAATGATTAATGGAGAAGTTGAACATTACACGGAGGAGGAATTTAAGAATCAATACATATGTGCATGGAATTATCTGTATCAGTTTTACGATGATCTGAGAGAAAGAAAATCTGATAAAACAGCGCAATGGTTCGAATATGGCAGGAGTCAGGCCTTGAAGGAAGTATTTGGAAGAAAACTGGTAGTGCCGATGGTAATAACAGATTCTACCAAAACATATGTAGCTCAGGCAGATGTGATTCCATACGCGGGATATTTTATTAAAATAAAGAAAGGTAGTAATATGACTTTACAGGATGCCAAGAATGTGCTGGAAAGTGCAGAGTTTTACCAGTACGTGAGGGAGATTGGAACACCGACAACGCCATCTTCCTATAGAGTATCCGTGTATGATATTAGTGAATTCCTATTTTAGCAAGGAGTACAAATGGCAAAAAATCTCTATTTCAGAACAAATTCAAGACATATAGGACAATTGGGCAGAGAACTTGTGACAGATTTTGTTACTGCCCTGGTTGAGCTTGTGAAGAATTCTTATGATGCGGATGCCGGGAGCGTGCAAATTATAGTTGATCGTGCGAATACGCCATATAGTAAAATCATCATTACAGATACCGGAAGCGGTATGACGCAGGAAGAATTTGAAAAGAAATGGATGGTAATTGGAACCAGCAATAAGGTTAGTGAGCCTTATACTCCTAATGGAAGGAAGCGGACGGGAAAGAAAGGGATTGGACGTTTTTCCGTAGAGAGACTTGCTGAAAAGGTAACAATTTATTCTTTTACGGAACATGAAGATTTTAAAGTATTTATCAATTGGAATCGTTATGAAGAAATTTCAGTGGATTCACTGAAACAGAGAATCAGGATACTCCGAGAAGGAAAAGATATCTCTGCTGCAAAGTTCATTGCGAATCAGTTGGAATATTATCTGCTGCTATCCAATGTTGATGAACATGATAGAAAAATTGTAGAAAAATATGCGGAGGTGGTGGATAATTATGAACTTCTCTTTCGGGAAGATATTTTATCAGAGATCGAGCGTCTGGTTCTTCCAGTATTGGGGAAAAAGGAGGGCGCTGAATATGGAATTGAAGAAATTGGAAATCCACTGGAAAAAATTGATAACCGGGATGAAGAAGAGATTTACTGGTGTTTGAAGGATCTGGCAGAAAGAGAAAAAAACGGGAAGAGAAAAATAACAGGAATGGTTTTGGTGTTGGAACGTTTGAGGGATAACTGGCGCCAGAGAGATATTGATAAGCTTCAGAAGGAACTACGGCTTCTTGTTGCACCCGAATTTATTGAAAAAGATCCTTTTTATATTGAACTTGTAGCAAATCAATTCAAAATACCAGACGAAATGTCAGTAAATGATATTTTGCACATGAGATATGCAAAGCTGGAAGCAGAAATTACAAACGGGGGGAAAAAATCAGCTATTTTTTATATGGATAATGATGGAAATCGCAGGGAAGTTACAGATGAATATAAAACGTCTCTGCTTTGCGGGGACATTTCTTTTGAATTGTATTATTTCCTGAGAGATGCTGTGCATATGAGAAACGAAACATATGATTATCGTTTTGCATTGCGAATCCTGGATACATATTGTGGAATTAAAATATATAGGGATAATTTCCGGGTAAAGCCTTACGGTGAAATTGGCAATGACTGGCTTGAATTGGATAAAGAGAAGGTAAAAGATACACATGGCTACAGAGTAGGTAATAACCAGACGGTTGGTGTAATAAAAATATCAGATAGGACAAATCCATTATTAATTGATGCAACAAATAGGGAAGGAATTATTGAGAATCAGGCCTATGAAGAGTTGAAAGAGTTTATACTTAAATGTATTCGTATTATTTCTGAAATAAGAAAAGAAGCATCTGAAAAAGCACCATCTGAATTAGATAAAGCGAAAGAAGAAAAGAAGAAGTATCAGAAAAGAGAGGAACAGTACAGGCGCCAACAGAATAAACGATTTCAGGAGGCAATAAAGCTGGTAAAAAGTGGTGCCTCTGCAAATGTTGTACAGAGCGCCATTGAACAGTGGAAACAGGACGAGGAGTGGCATCAGAAAGAAAAAGAAAAACAATATGAGCAAACGGAAAATGCATATCAAAAGGTATTGGATTATCAGGAAAACGAATTATCCATGTATAAAAATCTGGCTACACTTGGGATCCTTACAGGAAATTTTGGGCATGAGACACAGGACATAATTTCAAGAATTGGGAATAGTATTGCATATTTTGAAGCTCTGACGCCCATGATAGAAAGTAAGCATTTTGCAAATATTACAGGTATCCTGAAATCTGATTTTGCACGGATAGAAGGCTATAGTTCCATGATTGTGGAATTTTTGCGCAAGCATAAGAGAGAGGTAAAAAAGAATCTTGATTTTGGTAAAGTTTTAAGTAATGTCTGTCAACTGTATATTGGTATGTTACATGAGTTTAGGATTACTCTTTCATGGAACTCGCAGGAAGATATTTGTTTTACTATGAGGCAGATTGATCTGGAATCCATCATAATTAATATGATAACAAATGCATTTGAACAATTAAAAGGAAAACAACGAAGAGAGATTGATATTCAATTCAGCCAGGAAGATGAAAATATTTTTCTGGCATTTGAAGACAGTGGAAATGGAGTACCATTGGAAGAACGTCAAAAAATATTTCAGGCATTTGTAACTACGAAAGAAGATGGAATTGGTCTTGGACTCAATATTGTCAGAGAAATTGTAAAGAGCTACGGAGGGGAAATAGAGGTATTGGATTCAAAAAAGTTAGGCGGAGCCAGATTCCTTGTTCATTTTGAAAAGAAGGAGAATAAATAGTGAAGGAATTATTAGGACTATATATTGAAGATGATATAAGTAATGTTATGGTACAGCAGGCCAGATTTGATTTATTTGAAGGGATCCGTATAAAGGGATTGGAGACCTTGCCGGCCAGAGTGGAAGATTTTTATCCAATTGTTATTAGGGAATGCATTGATTTTCTGCTTATTGACCATGAGTTAGATAAACAAATGGTATCCTATAAAGGCAGTGATGCTTTAAATGAAATTCGTAAGCATGATAGTACTATATATGCAATTTTGCTGACGAATTATCCTTTGGAAGATTATAAGGATGAATTGGGGGCTTATGATTACCAGTTGACTAAAAGTGAAATGAAAGAAGCTGGAAAAATAGATGAGGTAGTTCAAAAAATTAAAAGAGCCTGTGAATTGAGGCGGGATAATAAAATGCTTGCGGAAATGGACCAGCGGCAGAAGGAAAAGGAAGAATTGATCCGGGAATTGAAACGTTTTACAATAGCTGATAGGGAAGGATAATAAATGGATTACCAAAGGAAAAAGCGATGGGTAAGATACAATCATATAAAATGCAAAATGTATTTACGTAATGATTTCCACTATGAATGCGCATATTGTCGGATGAGGGAACAGGATACGGGGGTTTTGGGTGAAGCTTATTTTGAAAAAGACCATTTTATTGCGAGGACCTCTGGAATAGATATGGATCTTGATTCTTATGATAATATGATATACGCGTGTTCAAAATGTAATGGAACAAAATCAAATAAAAGTTCTGAACTACTGCTGAACCCATGTACAGACAATATTTATCTGGGAGAGAATCCTCATGTAAAAAATTTAGGCAAGAATGGACAATATCAACTTATTGGTAATACGGTGGAGGGGAAGCAGTACATAGATACTTTACAGTTGAATTCAAAATTTTACAGAGAGATGAGAGAAAGGCAGGAGCAGACAAAAGTTTCAGAAAACGAATTGCAGGAGCTTGTGAATGAGATTGTAGGTCGCAAGGATATGCCTGATGACCTTATGAGAAAATTAAAATCATTGGTATATAATAATTTCCTGAGTCAAACAGGTAATCAGGAGGATATTGCATTTAGATGTGGCAATTCAAAGGCCGGTCTGGCGTTTCAGCATATATTGAAAGAGTTGGATGTTCTGGCTATTTCTTACGAATTGCAGTTTGCTGATAAAGATATTGATATTAAAATACAATATAAAGGCCAAGAGTATTTGTGCGAAGTTGTATTGAACGATACTGCTGAAAAACCTGTGAGGTGTATTCATGTAAAGGAAGAGAAAAAAGAAAATTGGATGTCAGTAAATGGTAATCATGGAATTCTGTATTATTATATGAAAACGGGTAGACTGGAATTGTATAGTGTTGGGGAGGAGAATGAGTTACTGATTTGTTTGAAAGAAGGCTTATATTAATAATTCAAATATGGTGCTGTTTTAAGCATTAATGTGAATAGCATCGAAAAGTAAACGTGAAATGTAGTATTAAGATCATTTTATGGCAATTCATGGGAAAATTTTGGCATCTTACTTGAGTTGGTTCTCATCCGGTTTATATGGTACAGCTTCTGGAAAGCCTGAAAAAGCATGGTGTGAATATCGTTATTTTCGTGATTGGGGATCAGGTGATCTTTCGTCTGGATAACGTACTGCAAATGAGTGATGAGGGGCATTTGATTAGATATCATATCTATAGTCATATCGAGCTAAACGGTTGTAACTAGAGGCAGCTTAAGGAACTGCACTTTACCAATGGGGATATTTTTAAAATTACTAGCATAGAGGTGTTTTATGGAGAAATACGAAAAAAGATGTGGAAAAGTCATTTTTTTAGTCGAAATAATACTTCTGCTTGCATTTCCCTTGGAAATATCGGTTGCGGCACAGACAGATTCATATGTGAAGCAGGTTTTTTGCCAGTCTGCTGCCATCCAGCCGCAGCTTGCCGCCGTGGCGGCAGGCCCCATGCGGACGGAAGGAACGGAACTTCAGGTCTATGTGGCAGTGGCTGTGGCAGAGGGAAGCGCGGGCCTAGACCATATCAACGTCCAGTTTCTCAATACGGAAAACGACAGGAGCGTTACCAAAATTCTGAGACCGGATGATCTGGCGGACGGCGTATACGCGGACTGGATTTCCATGAGCATCTATGAACCGGCCGGAACGTATGTGCTGGATAAGGTGATTCTGCAGGATGAGAACGGAGCTTATGTCCGTTACTGCCGGGCGGAGGACCGGGAAGAGGATGACAATTACCTGACGCTTCCAATGACCGCCGCGTTTCAGATTGACAACGGCGTGACGGTTCTGGATGAGACGGCGCCCGTTCTGGGAGCAGTCGCGGTATCTCCCATGCAGGCGGCAAAAGAGTCGGAGATCACAGTGACCGCCGCGGTGGCGGACGATTTTTCCGGGGTGGACAGCGTGACCGTCCGGTTTGAAAATGAGAACGGAAAGGCTGTCAGCGTGGATCTGGATGCGGCGGGCGGAGAGCTGTATACCGGAGTCATCAAAAAGAGCAGCACAGATGAGGCGGGAACCTACCGGATTAAAAAGGTAACCGTGACGGACCACATGGGAAACAGCGAAACCTACAACGGAGGCGACGGCCCATTTGCCAGCGATGTGCTGTTTGTGATTTCCTGAAAAGGAAGGTTTATAATCATGGAATTGTTTGATATCCGTACACCTGACGGTGAGCCCACCGGACAGGTAAAGGAAAGAAGCGCCGTCCACCGGGATGGGGACTGGCACGGAACGGCCCATATCTGGCTGGTTCGTCGACAGAACGGAAGACTGCAGGTGCTGCTGCAGAAAAGAAGCCGGGAGAAGGAAACCTTTCCGGGATGCTTTGATACCTCCTGCGCGGGCCATCTTTCCGCCGGGGACAGCTTTGCGGAGGGAGCCCTGCGGGAGCTTTCCGAGGAACTGGGAATTCAGGCAGAGGAGCCGGATCTTTTTTACGTGGGTCTGTATTCCTATGAGGTGAACGAGAACTTCGGCGGGACGGACATCATTGACCGGGAGATCGCGGCGGTATATCTGTATCTGAAACCGGTTGAGGTTTCGGAGCTCTGCCTGCAGAAAGAGGAGGTGGAGGCGGTTCGCTGGATGGACTTCGAAGAACTGAAAGCCCGTTCCGAAGCGGGAGATCCTGCCTTCTGTATTTTTGCATGGGAAATCGGCGCGCTGGAGGACGGCTTCCGGCTGGCGGGATTGACGGAATGCTGAAGCCGCAGCACAGCCGGATTGAGAGAAAATAAAAAATGGAAGGGGAAAAAGAATGAAAAATCTGAAAATGGCAATTCTGGGAGCGGGAGGGATTGCCTCCATGATGGCAAAAACCATTTCCCAAATGGAAAATGTGACATGTTACGCGATTGGTTCAAGGAGCCTGGAAAAGGCGGAGGCGTTCGCGCAGAAATACGGCTTTCAGAAGGCGTACGGTTCCTATGAGGAGCTGGTGAAGGATGAAGAGGTGGAGCTGGTCTATATCGCCACGCCCCATTCGGAGCATTTTGAAAACGCCATGCTCTGTATCCGCCATAAGAAGCCTGTGCTGTGCGAGAAGGCGTTTACCGCAAATGCAAAGCAGGCGAAGGAGCTTCTGGACTATGCCAGGAAGGAAAAGGTATTCATCACAGAAGCCATATGGGTGCGCTATCTGCCCATGCTTCAGACAATCCGGCAGGAGCTTGCAGACGGTGTGATTGGTTCGCCCACCATGCTCACGGCGAATCTGGGATATCTGATCAACGAGGTTCCCAGGCTGCAGCGGCCGGACCTGGCAGGCGGAGCGCTTCTGGATGTGGGCGTTTATCCCATCAACTTTGCCCGGATGATCTTCGGGGACAGAATTGCGAAAATCTCTTCCGCCTGCACCTATACGGACAGCGGGGTGGACGAGCAGGACAGCATCACCTTCCTCTATGAGGACGGGAAGGTTGCGCAGCTTGCCGCTTCCATGCTGGGCCTGAGCGACCGGCGGGGAACCATATACGGCACAAAGGGCTTCATGGTGATTGAAAATATCAACAATTTTGAAAGCCTGACCATATATGATACCAACTATCATAAAGTGAAAAGGATCGACAGACCGGCCCAGATCACCGGTTATGAATATGAAGTGGAGGCCTGCATGCGCGCCCTTTCCGAAGGGAAGCTGGAGTGCGGGGAAATGCCCCATGAGGAGACCCTCCGCGTGATGGAACTGATGGACGGTCTGCGGGAAGAATGGGGCGTGAAGTTTCCCTTCGAATAAGGGCACGTTAGTTAAATGAGGGAGCGGAAAGCATCTGCCGTTCAGACGAAAGCGCCTTCAAACGCGCTGATCCGTTCCGACTTACCGATGACGGTCAGAACATCCCCCTGCTGTAGGACATAATCCGGTTCGAGGTAGTGTAAAAAAGTTTGTGTCTTTGGAAGAAAATGACTCCTTTTTGGTAAGAA
>UQVK01000072.1 GCA_900544445.1 uncultured Lachnospiraceae bacterium | reverse complement strand
TCCAGAAAGTAAAAACCGCCCTCCTCTCCATGCAGCGTCATTCCTGGGAACAGGGCGTATCTGCCCACGCCTTTCTCGATCTTGGTGAGAAGGATATGGTGATCGCCTTCGCCAGGAGCGCCGTGATGCGGCAGGAGGAAGATGGAAGGGCCGCTGTCATGGGCTCAGACCGGGCGGTAACAGACACTTGCGCGCCCGGCGAGGCGATTGCGGAAGCCTGGCGGCTGACGGGGGATCCGGTATTTGAGGATGCTCTGAACCGGCTTCTTGACTGGGCGCTGTGCCGGGCGCCGCGCACCTCCTGCGGCGTGGTCTGCCATCTGATCGGTACGAAGCAGGTCTGGGCGGATTCCTGCTACATGCTTCCAACCTTTCTTGCCGCCGCAGGACATGCGCAGGAGGCCGTGGAACAGATGGAGGGATACTACAGGCTTTTATGCGATCCGCAGACAGGGCTTTTCCATCATATCTGGGACGCAGAAGCCGGACGCTTCGTTCGGGCAGATTTCTGGGGCGGCGGGAACGGCTGGGCCGCAGCATCCATGGCAAGGCTTCTGCAGCGTATTCCGGCACAGGAAGAAAAACTGCGCCCCCGTCTGCTCGCCATGGAGCTTCCGCTTCTGAAAGCCCTGCGCGGCATGGTTCGGGAGGATGGCCTGTCCAATGACATTCTCGACCGCACGGATTCCTTTGAGGAGGTCAATTTTTCCCAGATGTATGCCTATGCCCTTTTCACAGGAATGGCGGACGGCTGGCTGGCTCCGGAATACCTGCCGCTGGCGGAAAAAATGCGTGCTGCGGCAAATGAAAAGGTGGATGCCTACGGCTTTGTCCAACAAGTCTGCGGCGCTCCCGATTTCTGCAGGCCCGGCATTTCTCCGGAGGGGCAGGCCTTCTATCTGCTGATGGAGACGGCGGCAGAGCGTTTTCACAGACAGCGCCTCGCGTCCTCTGTTTCCGAATAAAAAAGTGGAATAAAAATGTGCGGCACATGGAATCCATCCACGTGCCGCATGCTTTGCGCATCGAGTAATCGGACAGGGGAACTTCCCCTGCCCGATCTCTTAATTTTTATGTCTGTCAGCCGCCTTATCCGGCTTTATCCCAGCGTGGCGATAAATCTGTCAAACGCCGCTTGGCCTTCTTCGGTTCTCTTGTATACGCCCGCGTCCTCCAGAACCTCCATGAACACCTGGCCGATCTCCTTCTGGATGATCTCATGGATGTTGTCCGCGTTCACATTTTCATAGTTGGGAAGGAATTCCTCCACCCAGTCCGCGTGCTTGGAAAGCACCTCGTCGCTGCGGATGTCCGCGCCGGAAAGGATGGCCTTTTCCAGATCCGCCATCTCGCCGTCCAGACGGGAAGGAAGCACCGCAAGGCCCATCACTTCGATCAGGCCGATGTTCTCCTTCTTGATGTGGTGCAGCTTCGCATGGGGATGATACACGCCCAGAGGATGCTCCTCGGTGGTGATGTTGTTGCGCAGCACCAGATCCAGCTCATAGTTGTCGCCGCGCTTTCTGGCAATGGGGGTGATGGTGTTGTGGGGCTCTCCATCCGTTTCCGCATAGATGAAAGCCGCCTCATCCGTATAGCCGCGCCATTTTTCCAGAATCACATCCGCCAGGGCGATGATCCGATCGCTGTCGGGTCCGTTTAAGCGGATAACCGACATGGGCCAGTTCACCACGCCCGCCTTCACGTCCTCAAAGCCCTTCACCGTGAACTCCCGGTCCACACCTGCCTTCGCCATAGGGAACTCGTAATGTCCGCCCTGGAAATGGTCGTGGCTTAAGATGGAACCGCCCACGATGGGAAGGTCCGCATTGGAGCCCAGCATGTAGTGCGGGAACAGCTTCACGAAGTCAAACAGCTTCACGAAGGTATCGTGTTCGATCTTCATGGGAATATGCTTCGAATTGAACACGATGCAGTGCTCATTATAATAAACATAAGGAGAATACTGGAATCCCCACGCGCTGTTGTTGATGGTGATGGGGATGATCCTGTGATTCTGTCTTGCGGGATGGTTCACGCGGCCCGCATAGCCCTCATTCTCCATGCAGAGCTGACACTTGGGATATGCGCTCTGCTTTGCGTTCCTGGCAGCGGCGATGGCCTTGGGATCCTTCTCCGGCTTGGAAAGGTTGATGGTGATGTCCAGATCGCCATATTTGGTATGCGCCACCCATTTCTGATCCCTGCAGACGCGGTAACGGCGGATGTAGTCCGTGTCCTGGCTGAATTTATAAAAATAATCGGTCGCTTCCTGCGGGGAGTTGGCATAATGTGCGCGGAAAGTGCGGATGATCTCGCTGGGGCGGGCCACCAGGGTACTCATGATCTTCGTATCGAACAGATCCCGGTACACCACGCTGTTGTTCTCCAGAAGTCCGTTCTCCGCCGCATAGTCCAGCATATCCTTCAGAATGCTCTCCAGCTTCGCAACCAGCTCAGGCTCCTCGCTCCTGTCCGCCGTGATGGGCGTATCCGCATCCTCCAGCTCGTCCAGGCCAAACAGCTCCAGCAGGCGGTTCGTCGTGTAAATCGTATCCTCCGGCTCAATCAGCCCGGTGGCAAGTCCATATCTCACTAATTCTCTGATACTGTTCTGAATCATATTGTTCAATCTTCCTCCATCATTAAAGAACGCTCGGTCCGTCGCCGATCTCCACCACATAGAAGTCAGCGGCATAGCCGATCTTCTTCAGATACTCCGCGCCGACCTTCTCGATGAAACTGTCAATGGCATCGGTCTTCACAATGCTCACGGTGCAGCCGCCGAAGCCTGCTCCGGTCATGCGGGAGCCGATCACGCCGTCCACCTTCCAGGCTTCCTCCACCAGGGTATCCAGCTCGATGCCCGTCACTTCGTAATCATCGCGGAGGGATACGTGGGAAGCGTTCATGAGCTGTCCGAACTGTTCGATATCGTTGGCCTTCAGAGCGGCAACCGCCTTGACGGTACGCTGGTTTTCATAGACCGCATGCTTTGCGCGCTTTCTGCGGACATCATCCTTGATGGCGCTCTTGTACTGTTCAAACTGCTCTTCATTCAGGTCGCCCAGGGTCTTGATGCCGACCACTTCCTGAAGCTCTGCCAGAGCCGTCTCGCACTCGCTTCTTCTCTCGTTGTATTTGGAATCGCCAAGGCCGCGTTTCTTATTGCTGCAGGCGATGACGATCTTGGCGCCTTCCAGATGGATGGGCGCATATTCATAGCTCAGGTCTGCGGTATCAAGGAAAATGGCGTGATCCTTTTTGCCCATCGCAATGGCGAACTGATCCATGATGCCGCAGTTAACGCCGTTGAAATTGTTCTCAGAATACTGGCCGATCAGCGCCAGATCCTGGTTGGTCACGTCAAAGCCGAACATATCGCGCAGAATGAAGCCGGTCAGCACCTCCAGGGAAGCGGAGGAGGAAAGTCCGGAGCCGTTGGGAATGTTGCCGCACAGGAGCAGGTCCATGCCGTACGGGATCTTCATATCTCTCTTTTCAAAGGCCCACATCACTCCCTTGGGATAGTTTGTCCAGTCCGCCTTCTTTTCAGGAACCAGATTGTCCAGGCTGCTCTCGATCACGCCGAGGCGCTCAAAATTCATGGAAAAGAAACGAAGTTTCCGATCCTCTCTCTTTCTCGCCGCGCCGTAGGTTCCAATGGTAAGCGCGCAGGGGAATACATGGCCGCCGTTATAGTCCGTATGTTCTCCAATCAGGTTTACGCGTCCGGGCGCGAAATAGGTCTTCACCCCTTCGGTATCCCCGAACACCTCCCCGAATTTCTGCAGTACTTTTTCTTTCATTTCCATAATCCCTTCTCCTTTACTCATCCTTTCCGGCACCATTGCCGTATGGCGGCTGCTCCACATACCTGCAACCGCTTTCAGCTACAATCATCATATAACAAAATAACGATGACGGCAAGCGGATATTTGTTGCGTGTACCTGTCAAAATGTTAAGCCGTTCCATTTATCCCTGCAGGCTTTTCACCTGGCTGATAAAATCCTCCACCTGCCGAAGATATTCCCGGTTCCGGCGGGTCTCCCCTTTCTGAAGCTCCTTCCGGTAGGCAGAGGGGGACATTCCCTTCATCTGTTTAAATGCCTTCGTAAAAACAAGCGGGTCATTGTAGCCGCAGGAAAGCGCGATGCTCTCCACCGGGAGCTGCGTCACCGCCAAAAGCTCGGCCGCCCTGGTGAGCCGGAAGGCCGTGAGAAACTGCTGCGGAGACATGCCCATGGAATTCTCGAAGAGGGTATAAAGATAGCTTCTGTTAATGCAGACATAGTCCGCCACATCCGTCACTTTTACAGGGTTGCAGTAGTTGCGCTGAATGAATTCCACCGCCCGTTTCACATACTGGTTCGCCCTGTCCTCCTCCGGGCGTGCCTGCGTTCCCGCGCTTTCCGCGATCAGGGACAGAAAAATCTGGAGCTGCCCGTTCCGCCTCAGCTCATTGGTCAGCCCATAGGTGTTGTGCTCCATCATGTCCCGGACGCTTCCATACAGCTCGTCCGAATGATCCGACTGAAAAACAGGATGCCGGACCGACAGGCCCGTATAGGAAACGAAGCTTTCCACGCCACTTCCGGAAAAGCCCACCCACACATAGGTCCATGGCTCCTTTTCATCCGCCTGGTAAAAAGCGAGGTGTCCTGGCACAATCAGGAAGCCGCTTCCCGCCTCCAGCGGATATTCCCGGCCTCCCGTGCGGAACACGCCCTTCCCGCTCAGGATATAATGGATCATGTAATGGGGCTTTAACGCCGGGCCGAAGCTGTGCAGCGGCTCCGTTTTGGAGCAGCCGCAGCAGTTTACAACGAGCGCCCCGGTCTGTTCATTTTCAAATTCCAGCTTATATGCTTTTTCCATGAATATTATCTGAAAATTCGATTAATTATTTGAAAATTCTGTCATCAAGCTCCTGCTGCACACGTACCAGGTCCGCACGGATGGGAAGCTTCTGCGGGCAGAGGGTCTCACATTTTCCGCACTTCACGCAGTTCTTCGCCTTCTCCTCCTCCTTCAGATCCACCTCCCAGGCCCGCTGAACGTGCCCATAGGTACGATACATATGATAGTTGTTCCATACCTTGAAGTTGCCGGGAATGTTGACGCCTGCCGGGCAGGGCATACAGTAGCGGCAGCCCGTGCAGCCGTTCTGCACACGGGAACGCAGCTCCTTCACGATTTCGTCAATTTCTTTGCTCTCAGCCTCGCTTAAGGGTTTGAAATTCTCAAAGGTCTTCAGGTTGTCCTCCACCTGCTGCATGGTGGACATACCGCTCAAGATCACCTTCACATTGGGATGACTTCCCACCCAGCGCAGGGCGTAGGACGCAACGCTGGCTTCGGGATCCATCTTATGGAAACGCTCGTTGATATCCTCGGAAAAGCCCGCCAGGCTGCCGCCTTTGACAGGCTCCATGATCACCAGCGGCACCCCGAGGCTTTCCGCCAGCGCATATCCCTTATCTCCCGCCTGTTCGTTTCTGTCCAGATAGTTGTACTGGATCTGGCAGAAATCCCACTGACGATAATGAAGGATCTCCTCAAACACCTCATAATCATCATGGAAGGAGAAGCCATAATACCGGATTTTTCCCTCCTCCTTCAGCTTCGCGCAGTAGTCTACCACGCCGAGTTCCTTCATCTGATTCCATTTTTCCTTATTCACCGCATGAAGCAGATAAAAGTCAATATGATCCGTCTGCAGCCGTTCCAGCTGCTCATTGAAAATGCGCTCCGCATCCTCCACACTGTTTACCGCCCAGAGCGGAAGCTTGGTCGCCAGATAGAAGGAATCTCTGTCATATTTCTTCAGCACCTTACCCACCAGCGGCTCGCTCTGTCCGTTGTGATACGGATAGGCTGTATCTATGTAGTTCACGCCTGCGGCGATCGCTCTGTCCAGCATCCTCTCCGCTTCCGCCTCGTCTATTTTGCCGTCCGGCAGAGTCGGGAAACGCATACAGCCAAAGCCCAGAAGCGATGTCTCAATTCCAAGTTTCTCCATTTTTCTTTTTTCCATAATCCTTCTCCTTTTCAGCTTTCCCCCGGGGCAGCGCACCGGAACCAGGCCCTTCCGGTTTTGACGGCTTCCCTTTTGAGAATCATTTTTCTGTTACAGTTCACTCGTCCGCCAGAGCCAGTCAGATGTCGTGCTTGTACGAACAGATGGCTGGCTCTGAGCGGACGAAGGGAGCGCCATGCTATGAGCAAAGAATCGTCAGAGACGATTCTTCGAAGCTGCGAAGCAGCGGAGAGCGCGGAGCGCGGCTTTGCGAATGGCGCGGAGTGAACTGTAACATCTGTCCTTTTCTATTATAAGGGATTCTTTTTCTTTTTTCTACGTTTTTTGGTATGGATATGAGAAAGGTTTCGTGCTATGATGAAACGGCCCGGACGGGCTGTTGAAAAGGCCTGTATGCAGGCGTCCTCCCGCCCGGAAACTCAGAAATGATTATGAGGTTATAAATCATGGAACTGCAGTCAAACGTTATCTTTTTCGTAGAAATCATCGGAACCGTCGCCTTCGCCTCCTCCGGAGCCATGGTGGCGGTCCGTAAAAAGCTGGATCTGTTCGGCATCATCGTTCTGGGAGTCATAACGGCCGTGGGCGGCGGAATGCTGCGTGACCTGATGATCGGAAACATTCCGCCAAACATGTTCCGCAATCCGGTTTATGTATTCGCCGCCTTTCTGACGGTGATTGTCCTCTTTGTCCTGTTCCGACTGCGCCCTTCCCTGCTCGGCGGCAGATACATTGAGCAGTACGAGAAAATCATGAACATTCTGGACGCCATCGGTCTCGGCGCGTTCACGGTAACAGGCATCGACACCGGAGTGGAAGCCGGTTACGGCAGCTACCATTTCCTCATCATCTTCCTGGGTGTGATCACCGGCATCGGCGGCGGCATCCTGCGTGACATCATGGCGGGAGAGACGCCCTATGTCCTGAAAAAACATATTTACGCCTGTGCATCCATCGCAGGCGCCTGTCTGTACACCTTTTTTCTGGAATACACCCGCTCCGATCTGGCCATGGTTGTAAGCGCCCTTCTGGTAATCGCCATCCGGATGCTCGCCAGCCATTACCGGTGGGATCTGCCGAAAATCAAAACTGACGGAGAGTAAAGAATGCCAGGGCCCCTTACGGGCATCCGGCGTTCTCAGACAGCCATTCCCGGACAATCGAGATGCTGACCTTTGCAGCTTCCGCAATTTTCTCAACGTTCATTCCCATACCCGCAAGGGAGCGCGCCATCTCCTTCTTCGCTTTCGCTTCTCCCTCTATCCTACCCACTCTGATTCCATCCATCTTTCCATCCTGAATCATTCCCTGAATTCCACGGCACATATTGTAGCCTCCTTCCGCTGTCAGATATTCTGACGTTCTGATTTTCTTCAGTTCCAGCGAGTGCGTCAGTTCTTCCAACGCATTCATCGCCGTTTCGGAAACGTTGCTGAAATGCTCCCGGTTACCGGCAATAAACCTTCCAAGACGCTCCTTGTTTTCGGCATATTTCCGGAATCCGAACACCGTCCGCAGTTCCCCCGTATAGCTGCAGATTTCTTCATCGCTCATCCGGCAGACGTCAAGCAGGTTCATGTCCACCTGCACTGCGCATGGCGCTTCCGTCTCCGTTTCAAAAAGGTCTGACAGCCTCATTGGCCCGTCCCAGGGTTCCTCCCCCCAGTACACCACCAGCGTCACACAGCGGACAATCCGGTCTGTCCTTAAAAACCTGCCCAGATACTCCCCGGCCGTGACGCCGGGCGGTCTGCGCCTGCAGCCCTCTTCTGCTTTCCATTCCGCCTCATGGCGTTCCCGGATGATCTGCATCTGGCGGGCATAATTGACAAAATCCAGTTCAAGCACCCGAAAGGGCATGGCATAATCGATCTCCGACTGATTTTCTATGCCGAGAACGGCGAAAATCCTTTCGTTTCTGACCCCTTTTGCCACATCCCGATACTGTACCAGCGTCGTCCCGCCGGCCTCCTTCGTCACTCTGAGATAGGCGGTCTCCTTTATATTCTCCTCCCCCAGTTCCTCCGGCACCACCGGCTCATCGGCCAGCAACGTCCGATTAAAAAGCTCGGCAAAATTTTCATTGTTTGCCTGAAACAGCAGGGTTGTGACAGAGTCCTTTTTCATACCCTGTCCGGCGATTTTCCCATCGCTTCTGATTTTCTTTCGTGACTTTTTTTCTTGTAATGTCTTTCCATCCTCTTTCACAGGCAGGCTCCTTTCTGTATGATGTAAAAGCGCAAAAACGCTTCTGTTCCGGCAGGAGCCATCACTCAGTCACTCCTGCCGATTACCGCAATCATATTGCTGTATAAATGGTTGTTGGAAAAAAAGAATTCAGCATAGAGTTCTGAAAGAAACGTCAGAGAGGACAGCAGACATTCTGTCCTGACGAAAGCCGAATGGCTTTAAATATAGAAATTTATGCTTATGTGCATTGTAGCACCTCTCGGGCATGCATACAAGAGAAATTTGTCAGAAAAATTTGTCTTGATTTGTCAGGAAAATTTGTCTTGAAAACCATTTCTCTGAAACAAATGTCTGCCCGCGCAAATACGGCGGCCATTTGCCGGGCGCATCACGCAAATCGGGAGCGTTCTTCACGCTCCCATTTCGATCCCCGCACAGACGGGCCATCCGGCCATTCATGCATAATACTTCGCCTGCGCATTCCACAGCTGCGAATACAGCCCTCCCGCGGCCAGCAGGGTTTCGTGGCTGCCCCGTTCTGCAATCCTTCCGTCATCAAAAACCATGATGTCGTCGCAGAAACGGCAGCTGCTCATCCGGTGGGAGATATAGATGCTGGTCTTGCCCTCGGTCATCTCATCGAAGCGGGCGTAGACCTCCGCTTCCGCCAGCGGGTCCAGGGCGGCTGTCGGCTCATCCAGAACCACCAGGGCTCCATCCTTGTACAGGGCGCGGGCGATCGCCAGCTTCTGGGCTTCTCCGCCGGAGATTTCCACGCCCTCACCCGTATCCTTATAAAGCAGGGTTTCCAGTCCCTCCGGCATGTTTTTCACAAACTCCTGGGCGCCGGCCTGATACAGAGCTTTCCAAAGGCGGCCATCGTCCCGCTCATATCCGGTTGCCACATTTTCCCACACCAGGAAGGAGAACAGGCGAAAATCCTGAAACACCACGCCGAACAAATCCCGGTATTCATCGGGCTTATATTTGCGGATGTCCACCCCGTTTAAGGTGATACGCCCTTCTGTGGGCTCATACAGGCCACAGAGCAGCTTGATGAAGGTGGTTTTTCCCGCACCGTTTCGTCCTACCACCGCCATTTTCCGCTTCATGTCCAGACGGCAGTTCACATTCTTCAGCACATATTTCTCACTTCCCGGATAACGGAAGCTCACATCTTCAAAGGCCAGCTCATATTCCCCGTCATCCCGCTTTTCCACGGGGATCGTGCCGTGGGAATGCTTTTCCTCCACATCCAGAAAGGCCAGAAATTCCCCCATGTAAACAGCGTTTCGGCGGATGGCCGCATTGTATTCGATCAGGGAGGCGCAGGCACTTCCGAACTGATTCAGTGCTCCCACATACCGGGTAAAGGCTCCGACAGTGATGGCGCCGGAAATGGTCTTTAAAACCACCAGCAGATAGGAAAAGACGGTAAACAGGCCGCTGGTGGTCAGGTTTTCCATAGTCTCTCTGCGGCTTGTGCGAAGCCAATTAACATAAAAATTGATCATTCCGGCAAGCTCTCTTTCCCCGTTTTTCAGGAGCATTTCCTGCATTTTGAAGATACGGATGACTTTGCCCGCCCGGTAGTTAAAGAAAATATTGTTGTTCAGGTAGGTAAGCTTCTCCTCTACTCCCGCATGGTTCTGAAAAATCTTCTTCCCCCTTTCCGCATATTTATGCGCCGTGCGCCCAGAAAGAAAGGCCATTCCCGCAAGAGCCGCGCCGAACAGGAGCAGAGAAAGGCCCGGCACGGAA
Organism: uncultured Lachnospiraceae bacterium; assembly: GCA_900544445.1. GTDB lineage: Bacteria > Bacillota > Clostridia > Lachnospirales > Lachnospiraceae > Eisenbergiella > Eisenbergiella intestinigallinarum. Next base: position 9,834 of record UQVK01000072.1, on the reverse strand, counting down.
AGCAGAGCGGCCGCCTGCCCGATTCCATCCTCCCGCCCGGAAAGGGGCGTTATGCCGCCCGCTGCGGGATGCTTCAGCACCAGCTGCCACGACAGGCCCATTGAAATAACGATGTTCAGAAGGGCTTTCAGCAGTTCTCCGTAATTGAGAACCACGATCCCCACGCTTCCATACATATCGCAGGTCCGCTCCGCTGTCAAGAGCTTTTTGACGGCCTCCGGGTCTTCCATGGTCTCATAGTCCAGAGAAATCGCTTTTTTCGCAATCCACAGATACACGATCTGCCAGAGCCGGTTTTGTACGGTCCGGACCTTCTTTAACAGCACCTCACCAATGCTTCCCAGCGCCAGCGCGGAAGCAGCGAGCAGAAGAGCGTACCGCGCTGCCTGCCGGAAGTGGGCGGCAAGCAGACTGTCGATCAGGGCCGATGTGAGGAACAGACCTGCATAGATCTCCGCCAGATTCACGCAGATCATCAGAAGATTCAAGGGAAGGATGGTGGAGTCCGTTTCATGCACCATTTTCAGAAGCCGGAATCCCACCCGGTGGGTGGACGCAAACTCGCTTTCCATCCATTTTTTCCGTAATTTTCCCCAAAAAGTGATTTGTTTATCCAAGGCAGGCAGCCTCCTCTCCCTCTTTGTAATACTGCGCCTGAACGGTGAACATGTTCGCGTAGGCGCCTCCCTTTTCCATCAACTCTTCATGGGTGCCCTGCTCCGTGATCCGTCCGTTTTCCAAATATACGATCCGGTCACAGAAGCGGGTAGAGCTTAAGCGGTGGGAGATGAAGATTCCCGTTCTCCCCTGCAGCAGTTCGTCGTACTTCTCATACATCTCTCCCTCCGCAATAGGGTCCAGAGCGGCTGTGGGCTCATCCAGAATGACCACCGGCGCGCCCTTATACAGCGACCGGGCCAGCATCAGCTTCTGCAGTTCGCCTCCGGAAAGGCTTACGCCGTTTTCTCCCAGGTCCCGGTTCAGGGGCGTATGCACGCCCCTGTCCAGCCCGTCCACCTTCTCCATCAGGCCCGCTCGCGTCAGACTGTCGCGAAGTCTGTCCAGATCCGTTGCTTCCTCCTCCGCGCAGGACACATTTTCCAGGAGAGAAAAAGAAAAGGTAAACACATCCTGAAACACCACGGAAAACTCCCGGAAGCAGGCATCCTCCGTCAATTCTCCCAGCTCCTGGCCGTCCAGGAGAATCCGCCCGGAATCCGGACGGTACAGGCCGCAGAGCAGCTTCACCAGCGTGGTTTTCCCCGCGCCGTTTGCCCCCACCAGCGCCAGCCGTTCCCCAGGCCGGATGGTCAGATTCAGATTGTGGATGGTATCCGTTTCACTGCCCGGATACCGGAAGCAAACCTGTTCCAGACGGATCTCATGTGTCTGTCCGCCCCTCTCCGGCACTGCATTTCCCCATTTTTCCCGCCTTCCGACGGCCACAGCATCCTCAAAGGCACGATATTTTCCGATGGTGATGTGATGGTGGAAAAACTCCTGCAGAGCGGAAAAAAAGGCGGTCAGCCAGGTGTCAAAGCCGGAAACCAGCCCGGTGTAGATCAGAAACTCCGCCACCGACATCCTGCCCTGCGCCATCTGAAGGATCAGGAAGCCATAGATCAGCAGATTTTTCAGAAAGGAAAGGCCCTTTCCGAACAGCCCTGCCGCCATGTAAGCGGCCTTTCCTTTTCCCCGCAGCTCCGTAAAGCGGTCAATGACCTTCTCAAACGCCCCCAGCAGCCAGCGGTCCATCCGATAGAGGCGGATATCCTTTCCATTGACCGTATCCACCGTTATCTTACGCAGATAGGACAGAGCCGCCCGGTTGGCGTCGTTCTTCTTTTCCAGCCCGGCCTCCCGCCTTTTCGCCAGCAGGGAGGCGCCTGCTGTCAGAACGGCAGAACAAAGGATCAGCGCAAGCAGCGGCAGGCTGCGTCTTCCGATGACAAAAGCATAGAGCAGGAAGCCTCCCAGGTTGGTCATAAGCCTCACCAGTTCCCCTGTATATGCTTCAAAGCCATGCCTGTCCCCCCAGAACACCGCTTCCAGCGCTCCCGCCATCTTTTTCTGTCCTTCGTCGCTCTCCAGAAAGGCAGCGTCCGCTTCCAGGCAGTTCCGGTAAAGTGGAATACCCATCCGCGCCCGGAACTGTATGAATACGCCATTCCCGTACTGTGCCAGATATCCGGCAAGCAGGCGGAACGCCTGCTGCAGCACCACATATCCGCCTACGGTGAGAAGAATCTCTCCGGCGCTCCCTCCTCCGGAGAGCGCAGCCACGATTACGCCGGCCAGCGCCGCCGACAGAAAGGGATACAGGATTCCGGAAACCGCCTGCCCCATGCAGACCAGAATCCCTTTCGTTTTCATCTCGCGGCCGAACAGCCCCAAAACATATCGCAGTGTGTCCGGAACGGAATATTCTCTTTCGTTTTTGCTGTTTCGGCTTTTTTTCGTTTTTGCCTTCATGCTCCAGTGATCCTTTCGCGCGTTTTTTTGTGAAACTTTATACCGGCGGCTGATTTCCTTCCCGGGATGGACAGCTCCTGCGCCGGACTTTCCTTCATGATAAAACAGGAACCCCCGTTTGTGGGGATTCCCGCACGAAATGACTGATTTTTTTCATGAACTGCATCATGGATTCGCATCCTCCTAAAGCTCTCCTTCTGGATTCCGCTCCCTCTTTGGCAGTATCACCCCGCCAACGGGAGCGTCACCTCCGCCGCAAAGATGCCCGGTTCGTTCGCCAGGTTGAGAAAGCCGTCGTATTTTTCCACCACCGCGCTGACCCGCTTCATGCCGAAGCCATGGCTGCCCCGCTTCTGGGTGATGTAATTGCGCTCATTGAAGTTCAGCTCTTCCTTTGCTGAATTCTGAATGGACATATAAAGCTGACGGCCGTTTACCGCCAGATAGACCCGCAGGAAGCGTCCTTCCTCCGGAATCTGCTCACAGGCCTCCAGCGCGTTGTCCAGCAGGTTTCCCAGAATCACGCACAGATCCACATCCTCCACCGGCAGGTTTTCCGGCAGCCTGGCCTTACAGTTCACAGCAATCTTTTTCTGCTGCGCCAGAGACAGCTTACTGTTTAAAATGGCGTCCGCCATCAGGTTCCCCGACTTGATCCAGGAATCCACCCGGTCCAGATCCTGCTCCAGCTCGTCCAGATAGCGCTGCAGCTGATCCGTCTCTCCCAGGGCGAGCTGCGCCTTGATCACCTGCAGATGGTTATGGTAGTCGTGCCGCCACCCCCGCATATTCGTATAGATGGTACGGATTTCCTCATACTGATGGGTCAGCACATCCTGCTGAAAGCGTTCGGCGCTGCGTTCAAATCCCTTCTGCCAGGAAAACAGCGTCCCCTCCAGAGCGAAAAACAGAAGCACCTCCACCAGAACGATTCCCCACAGAAGAAGCCGCCCCATTTCCGGCGCAATCCACAGACCCGCAACATCCGTCAGCTCTCCGGCAAAAACAACCGGAAAGGCGGAGAGCAGCACGTACACCGCTCCCACCGACGCGGCGTTTCCCGCCCGCAGATAGCCCCGTTTATGCGCCAGCAGAAGGAACAGAACCAGACAGACGATCCCGTTTGCGGCGGGAAACAGGTTCCCGCTCCCCAAAGCCGCGCCAGCCGCCGTCAGACAGGCAAAAAGCAAAGCCGGAACTGCCGCCCGCTTCCACTGCTGCCGAAAGGGCTCCTCGTCAAAAAAGAGAACGAACAGAACCGCCGTCAGCCCCTCCAGAAGCCAGATCGACCAGAGCGGAATCCAAAGCGAAAGCGCCAGAAGAAGAAGGGAAATGAGTCCTGCCACGATCCGTCTCCCCCGCCCCTTCTGGATGGTTCCCATTCCTTCGATACAGTATCCGTATAAAAACAGCCAGATCAGGTTCAAAACAGCCGTTTCCATCATGGTTTCCGTTATTCTCCTTCCCTCTCACTCCTTTTCCCGCGCCGTTCCGGTGCGGTACCAGGCCAGATACGCCCGGTTCAGTCCCTCCCATTTTCCTCTGGCAAGGGGAAGTACCGTGCCGCCCTCCATGGTCACCTCCCTGCGGGTGATCCGCTCCACGTAGGCAAGTCCTACCACGCAGGTCCGGTGGATTTTATAAAAGGCCCTGCTCTCTTCCCCGAGAAGCCGCTCCACCTGAGCGATTCCCTGAATGCAGCGAACCGGTTCCCTGCGTCCGGCGCAGTGTACCAGCGTGTCGTGGGACGCGCTTTCCAGAAAACAGATATCCCGCAGCCTGACCCGTTCCAGAGCTCCCGCCGTTTCCAGAAGAACCGCCGGCTCCTGCCGCCCGATCCGGGACACCGCCTTATCCAGACAGGCAGACAGCCGCTCCTTCTTCACCGGCTTGATGAGGAAGGATACCGCGTCCACGTCATAGCCCTCCGGCGCGCGTTCCGCGATTCCGGTCACAAACAGAAGCTGCATCCCTGCCCCTTCCTCCCGGAGCCTGTGCGCCAGCGCCACTCCGTCCATGCCGGGCATCTCGATGTCGAGAAGGAGTATATCCACGTTCTGCTTTTTCTCCTCCCGTTCTTCCATCAGAAAAAGGAACTGCTCCGCATTCCGGCACAGCTCCAGGGAGATTTCCTGTCTGTTTTCCTTCGCCCATTCCGATACGAACGCTTCCAGCAGGGCCAGCTGGGAAGGCTCGTCGTCGCATATTGCTATCTGAAGCATGTGGCCGCCTCCTGCGTGTAAAATCATTTCTTAAAACAGGTCGCTGTGGGTTCCTGTTCGGGTAAGGTACAAAATCAGCTCTTCTCAGGAAGCGGCTCTCCTTCGGCCAGTTTTTTAATAACCTCCGTAAGCAGGGAAATATCATACCCTCTTTTCTTCACTCTTTTCAAATCTTTTTGAAATTTTGTGGTTGGCCTGATATTATACATCGGAAAGCAGTTCCTCCATCATCTGGTCTACGTTATTATAGGTTTTTCCAAGAGAAGGATCAGCCTTCATCTGCTGTACTTCCCGCATGGCCTCAACCGTTTCCGCATTCGGCATTTCCCCTCCTATTTCAAATGGTATTCTGTATTCCCGAACTGCTTTCTTCGCAAAAATATTGAAAGCCGTTGTCATTGACATTCCCATATCCGCACAAAAAGCTTCAAACTGCCGCTTTAAATCTGCATCCATACGAATATTGACATTAGTTGTATTAGCCATAATCATCACTCCTCTTTCTTTAATATATTTATTGTATTAATTTTTATTTACAACGTCAATAATTTAACACAAATTGAAATCTGTAACTGTCCATGTTAAAATCAGAAAAAATGTTTTCATTTCCATGCACGAAATCACGCCCGGCTGTCGGGACACAGGAGGGAACGACCAATGGAAAAGCTGATCATACTCAGAGGAAATTCCGGCAGCGGAAAAACCACCGTTGCAAAGGAACTGCAGAAAAAGCTGGGAAATAGTACCGCTGGCGGCCATCCCCTGCTTCTCTCGCAGGACGTGGTACGGCGGGACATGCTGAAGGTGAAGGACGGGCCGCACACCGAAGCCATCCTGCTGTTGATGGAGCTGTTGAAATACGGGCACGCGCACAGCGAAATCACCATTCTGGAGGGCATCCTGTACGCCGACTGGTACCGGCCCCTGTTTGAGCTGGCCCGCCGGTTGTACGGGGATCAGATCTACGCCTGGTATTTTGACCTTCCCTTTGAAGAAACGCTGAGAAGGCATCAGACAAAGCCAAACTGCCATGAATTCGGCGCGGAAGCGATGAAAAGATGGTGGCGTGAAAAGGACTTTTCGGATGTGCTGTCCGAAAAGCCCATAACTGCTGAAATCGGTTTTTCTGATATTGTTTCGGAAATATACGAAGCTGTGCGGGGAAATGGAAATTAGCGGCGATCCCGACGGACACCATTGCCGACATACCGTAAATCCGGGCCGTCCGCCCGACTTCTTTTTTCCCTGTCCCTTCAGCGCTCGACCCACTTGCCAAAGAGGGTTCTCTTATATCGTTTCAGCTCTTCTCTGGCCCGGGACTGATTTCCGGCCTTTTGAAGAAATTCAACGCCTTTGGCGATGTCCTTCGGCCCGCCCAGGCCTCTGGCATAAAGATATCCCAGAAGATAAAAGCCGTCCGGGCAGTTCCAGTCGATCCGCTCCAGATATCTCCGGGCAGCCGCATAGTCCTGCTGTGTTCCTTTCCCGTTGGCGTAACAGTCCCCAAGATAGTATACGAGCCAGTTTCCCTTTTTGCCCGTATCATCCGTCCATTTGAGCAGCCGGAAAGCCCTGGCATAATCCTGAGGCACACCTTCTCCCTGATAATAGAGAATCCCCAGCCATCCGGCGCAGTATTCCCCGTTCGCCGGGTCGTTCAGTCCCTGTTCATAGTACCAGGCGGCGCGTGCCATATCCTTTGGGCCTCCATTTCCCAGCCTCCAGGCATCTCCCGCATCAGGGAACGCGCTCCGCTCCCCGCCCTCTGCGGCTTTTCGGAACCAGATTCCGGCTTCCTCAGCCTTTCCCTCCCGTTTCAGGTCCCAGCCATATTTATACTGATAACCGGGATATCCGTATTCCGCCCCGATGCGGTTGATATCCGCCGCCTTTTCCGGCCAAGGAAGAACAATATCCTCATCCCCCTTTTCATAGTAATGCCTGAGGTTATTACCGGCATAGAATACGCCGTTTTGGAATGCCTTCCAGAACCAGTCCTCACATTTTGTAATGTTCTCCCGAAGATATTCTCTGAACGCCTCCTGACTGGAGAAGTCCTCCCGCTTCTTTCCCTGAATGCGCAGAAAATCCCACCAGAAATAACTGTTTCCAATGGTATACTGGCAGAATGGTTCTCCCGCTTCCGCTTTATCCAACACAATATTGAAGGCTTCCTGCAGGCTTGAAAAGGGCATCTTCTTTTCCAGATACGGCTTCAGTTCCCCTGACCGCAGGCAGATCAGCACGCCCAGAGCGCTTCCCTGCTCCACGGATTTATGAAGCAGCCCCGTTGCACGCCGTCCATCCTCCGGAAAACCGTGGCCGTCCCAGACATACTGACCGCCGCACAGACAACGAGCCAGCAGGCAGGACGCATCCCCGTCCCCCGCGTCCGAAGCCTGTTCCAAAAGGCGGAACGCCTCCCGCCCCCGTCCGGTCCACATCTGATAGTAAAGATCCCGAAGCGCGGTTTCCACCGCATCACTGAAAAACCTTCCCATATTTCCCTCCTTCTGCGTCTCCTGGACTGCGCAAATTTATTTTTTCTGTTTTACCGTCTCTCCAGCGCCTGCTGCTTCTGCATCAGGTCTTCCTGTTCCTCCAGCTGCGCTTTTTTCTTCCGGTATTCCAGTTCCATGAACTGCCACTCATCCGCATTCGCGTAAGCCGCCTTATCATATTCCATGGAGCCGTAGGTTCCAAAAATGGCGGCAGGCGCCCGCTGCCTCAGGCACTCCAATGCCCCCTGCAGCTCCTTTGGGGATTTCAGGGAAGTGACCTGGCGCCGCTGCCGGTCGTCCAGAATCCAGACCTCCAGAATACGGCTTACCCGGCGGTTATTGCCGCTGCCGGAGGAGCGTACCTCGTCCCGTCCGAAAATTCCCCGTATTCTGGGAATCCGGGAGGCCTCGTCCCCCAGCACCCACTCCCTGCCGACAGCCATATGGCCGAACCAGACGCCGTTTTCCTTAATATCCTGGTCCACCATGGCAAACAGCTTCCGGACAGGGGGCGCCTCCTCCGGGTAGGGCAGCTGGATGCGGATGGACTTCGCCAGACCGCTTTTTTCCGGACACAGAGCGTCCCGCAGGCTCTGCCAGGCCAGAAAAATTCCCAGTGCCAGCAGGCCCGCTCCCAGGAATGGGCTCAGATAATAAAAGATCCGCATTTCCTCATTCAGGCGCTCCGCCTCTTCCGGAAGCGTATGCCCCATATAAAAGAACCCCAGGCTTAATCCTCCAAACAGCAGACAGAAAGCCGCCGGGATCAACCCGATAAGCCGCCTGCGGGTCTTCTGGAGGCAGTATCCTTCCTCCGGCCCATCCGGCTGCTGCTTTTTGTTCCACCACATGATGAGTAAAATAAACGGAATCGCAAAAATGCGCAACAGAACAACGAGAAAAATATAGACGACCACATTCCATGGCCATTTGAGATAAAATCGTTTTTTCTTATCCTTTTCAGTTTCCATTGGCCCCCCTGCTTCATTTCCCCATTGATGCAGTCACATAATTTCAAAATCCGGTCATGCAACATTCACAAATACCGACATTTTTATTATAGCATTTTCCCTCTAATGCGCAATTCCCTCCACACAATAATATGGAAACAATCACCCCGCCATGCTATACTGTAACAACAATAACATTTTGTATCTGAATGAGAAAAGGGAGGAACCATCATGAATCCATCCGAAAGAAATCCCCGTGCCGCCATGGATGTACAGGCGGTCGTCACCAGCTTCAACCAGGGCTCCATGATTCTGGAGGCCGTGCAGTCCCTGTGTGCCCAGACAACACCCCCTGCGGGAATCATCCTTGTGGACGACGGCTCCACAGATGAAGCCTCCCTTCGCATTCTGGCACAGATCGAATCCGATCCTTCCTTCTGCGTTCCCATAACCGTCCTGCGCCAGCCAAACGGCGGTGTATCGGCGGCAAGAAATGCGGGCATTGGCAGCGCGCAGGCTCCCCTGGTGCTGGTACTGGATGGGGACGACCGGTTGGAACCCGCCTATATCGAGCAGGTCAGCGGCCTGCTGCGTGAACGCTCCGGCCTGGTCGCCGCTTCCTCCTGGATGCGCACCTTCGGGGTTCTTGACGCCACAGTCTGCCCCGCCGGAGGCGGAATCACGGCCTTTCTTTCCCGTAACCGCTGCCCCGCCACCCACATTCTCCGGCGCGGGGCCTGGGAGCAATGCGGCGGATATGACGAAACCATGCGTTCGGGCTTTGAGGACTGGGATTTTTTTCTGAGCCTGCTGGAAACCGTCCCGGAGGCGTGGATCGGAATTGTGCCCGAACCGCTTATCGACTACCGCACCGCACCCGCCTCTTCCAACGTAAGAAGCATGGAAAAACGGCTGGAGCTCATGCGGTTTCTGATTGAAAAGCACATCGGTTCTTATCGGGAGCATATCGCGGATGCGGTGCTCGGCGTTGAATCCATTTCCATTGCAAGGCTTTTCGGCTGGGAGGGTGAAATGCTTCAGGGACTGGCCGCCGGCCAGGAGCTCTGCGGCGCATCCACAGAATTTTTACAGCAGCCGTCCTATGGGGACGGCGGTATGGCCGCGGCGGTCCGGATCGCGTCTGCGCTTCCGGCACGCTTTTAGAAGCCTCCTGGGAAATTATCTCTCCGCCTCAGGAAAACAGCAGCCCGAACAACGGCGACAGCACGATCATCACCCCCGAAAAGCAGAGGGAAGATACCGAAATCAGCGTCGCTCTCTGCCCGGCAGGCACCATTTCATTCAGCCGCACATCCGAGCGCACCTGCAGAAAATTATCGAACAGGGCCGATAGAAAACCGCCGAAAACCATAACTGCCGGGACGGGCAGAAGGGCTGCGGCCACACAGCCGGCCACCGCAATGGCGGAAACCGCAAATACCCGTCCATAGCTCCAGCTTTTGCAGTGCAGGATCAGCCTGGCTCCCGCCGCGCCGCCAAGCCCCATGAAAAACAGAGCCGGGCCCAGCAGTGCATCCGGCAGTCCCTTTTCCGTAAGCCTGGCCTGAAGGAAGAAACGAAGCAGGGTCGCCGCTGCTCCCACCGCCGCGTTCAGGAGGATCAGCTCCATCGCCTTTCTGCTGTGCAGCAGGAAGCGGACGCTCTCCCGGAAGCACTGGAAAATCTTCT
>UQVK01000071.1 GCA_900544445.1 uncultured Lachnospiraceae bacterium | reverse complement strand
ACTACGCCCCTCGTGGACTTTCGCCACAGACTGACGGCATGCCCGTCATACAAAGGAAGCGGCCAGGCAGTACCTGACCGAGCTTCTCGCCTCCCTCCATGCGGGAGGCAGTGAAATCAGCCGGATCCGGGGGCAGATCTCGGAACTTCTGGTCCTTCTGTCCCGCACCGCCGCAGAGAACGGAATGGATGAACAGCAGGTTCTTCTTCTGCACAGGCAGTGGCAGAAAAGTCTTTCCTCCCTGCCCTCTTTTCAGGCGGTTTCCGCCTGGCTGCTCACCATCGTGGAGGGACTTCTGGAAAGCATTGCCGCCTATCCGGACGTGAGGCATGCCAACATCATTCACCGCTGTATCCAGCACATCGGGGGCGGCTATCAGGAGCGGCTCACGCTGGAGGATACCGCGCGCATGGTCTGCCTGTCCCCGGATTACCTGAGCCGCATCTTCCGCCAGGAAACGGGAATCAGCTTTCACCGGTACCTCAACAATGTCCGCATTACCAAAGCCAAGGAGCTGATCCGGACTACAAATCTGCGCCTTACGGATATCTCCCAGATGGTCGGCTATGATGACCAGAGCTATTTTACGAAGGTATTCCGGCGGACCGCCGGAATCGCTCCCGGCGAGTATGTAAAAAAGTACCGGGGGGCCTCCTCCGTACGGACGCCCTCTTCCGGCCAGACGGCCGGACACACCTGACACCCCCTGCCAAACGGGCTGCACCGGGAATTTTTTCCCTCCCCGGTGCAGCCTGTCCTTCTATGTCAATTCCAGATATTCCTCCATCAGCCCTTCCAGCTCTCCCTCCGCGCCGTTGATTTCCTGCTGCAGCTCATTCAGCCGGACATAATCCGCCGCCAGCTCCGGAGAGGCCCACTGCTCCTTCAGCCCGGCAATCCGCTGCTCGCAGGCGGCGATTTTTTCTTCCAGCCTGGCCAGCCTCCGCTCCCGCTTCGCCTGTTCCTTTCCGGGGTTGAAATAATTTTTCCCCCCGCGGCCCTCGGAAACTGTGCTGGTACTGCCTCCGGGAACTGAGGCGCGGTCCCCAGACTCTCCGCCGCGGACGGGAAGAATACGGAAAGCGGCTTCCTGATCCCCGCTGTCCTCCCTGCGTTTCGCCCGCTCTTCGGCATACTGCTCATAGCCGAAGGGATAAAAGGCAGTGCCTTCCGCCCGAAGCTCCAGCAGCTTATCCGCCACGCGTCTGACAAAATATCGGTCGTGGGAGACGAAAAGCACCGTGCCCTCATATGCCTTCAGCAGATTTTCCAGCGTTTCCTTTCCCACGATGTCCATGTGATTGGTGGGCTCATCCAGAATCAGCAGGTTCGGCCGTCTCTGAAAGATTTTACACAGAGCCAGCCTCGCCTTCTCCCCGCCGGAAAGAAGCTTCACCTGCCGGAATACGTCGTCCTGGGTGAACAGGAAGGCCCCGAGGGCGCTTCTTGCCTCCGTCTGGGTCAGATCCGGAAATTCTTCCCAGAAATCCGTCAGCACATCCTTCGCGGAAGCGTACTGGGCCGACTCCTGGTCAAAATAACCAATCTTCACATTGACGCCAAAGTCAAATTCACCGCCCAGGGCCGGAAGCCGTCCCACCAGGGTCTTTAAGAGGGTGGACTTTCCCGTTCCGTTGTCTCCGACCACGGCGATTTTCTCCCCTCTTTTCAACTCAAAGCTGATCCGGGCGAGGGGAACGTCATAGCCCACCTCCAGACTCCGGACGGAAAGCACCTCCTTTCCGGATTCCAGCGCCGGCTTCAGGCTCTTCTGAAAGGTTCTGCCATCCGCCGCCATCGGATTTTCAATTTTGTCCATGTGCTCGATGGCTTTTTTCTTGGACCGGGTCATCGCCACCTTGGTGGGCTTGTTTTTAAACCGCTCCACCAGCGTCTCCAGACGTTTGATCTCCTGCTGCTGCAGGGTATAGTCCTTTAACTGCTTCTCATAATCCGCCTGCTTTGTTTCCACAAAATGGCTGTAATTTCCGGGATAGCGCTTCGCGGTCCCGTACTCGATCTCGTAGACCACATCCGCAACGTTATCAAGAAACATCCGGTCATGGGAAACCACGACCACCGCCCTGTTATAGTTTTTCAGATACTGCTCCAGCCACTCCACCGCGGCCATGTCCAGATGGTTGGTCGGCTCGTCCAGAAGCATGATGTCCGGCATTGACAGAAGCAGCTTGATGAAGGCGATTTTGGAGCGCTGGCCGCCGGAAAATTCCGCCATCCTCCTGCCCCTGTCCTCATCCCGGAATCCGAAGCTGTAAAACAGGCCGTCAAATTCCCGGTCATAGTGATAGCCTCCCATGGCCTCAAACCGCTCCTGCAGAGCGGAATATCGCTTCACATTCTCCTCCGAGGCCTCCCGCTCCACCTCCAAAAGGGCCTGTTCCATTTTTTCCTGCAGGGAAAGAACCGGAGCAAACACCTTGCGGATCTCTTCCTCCACAGTGATGTTTTCCTCCTCAAAGGCCACCTGTTTCAGGTAGCCGATGGTCGGTTTTCCAGCCTTTGCGATGAAAATATCCTCGTCCGAATCCCGTTTGGACAGTTCCACTTCTCCCGCGATCAGCCTCAGCAGCGTGGTTTTTCCGCAGCCGTTTCTGCCCACCACCGCGATCTTTTCCGTATTGCGGATTTCAAAATTGATATGTTCCAGTATGGTATCGGCTCCGAACCGCACGCAGCCGTTTGCAATCTGATACAGCATAATCCTCCCTCCAACGCGCCGTTTCTCTTCAGCCTTTACAGCGCCTCCCGTATCCTGCGGATCTCCTCCTTATGCCCCGCGTCGTCAAAGGGCGTTTCCAGATAAAAAGGCAGTCCCTTCAGCGCCGGATGGCGCAGCACGTTCAGAAGCGCCTCCCAGCCGATCAGCCCCTCCCCGATGGCCGCGTGCCTGTCCTTGTGCGAGCCGAAGGGCATACAGCTGTCGTTTAAGTGCACCGCCCGCAGCAGGGAAAGTCCCAGAATACGGTCGAATTCCTCCAGCACGCCGTCCAGATCGTTTACGATGTCGTATCCTGCGGCGAATACATGGCAGGTATCCAGACAGATCCCGATCCGCTCCGGATGCTTCACTCCGTCCCGGATGGCCCGCAGCTGCTCGAACCGGTCTCCGATCTCCGTGCCCTTACCGCTCATGGTTTCCAGAAGCACCGTTATGTTTTCCTCTCCCGTGATGGCCTGATCCAGCCCGGCGATGATGTTTTCAATCCCCTTTTCCACCCCGATGCCCGTATGGCTTCCCGGATGAAATACCAGATTCTCAATGCCCAGCGCGTCCATCCGCGCCACATCCTCCCGGATCACCGTGCAGGCGAACTCATAGACCTTTTCCGTGTCGCTTGCCAGATTCATGGTATAGGGCGCATGGGCCAGAATGGGGCCGAAGCCATGCTCCCGGCGGATGCGCTGAAAGCCTTCCGTTTCCTTTTCCGTCGGCGTCCTGAAATTGGAGCCCCTGGGATTTCTACTGAAAATCTGCATGGTGTCCGCTTCCATCTTCACCACGTTCTCCGCCGTTTTTTCAAGCCCCTGTGCGATTGACATGTGGGTTCCTATTGTAATTTTCTGTTTCATGTTTTCTTCCTTTGTTTCATTTCCCGCAGCCAAAAAAGAGCAGTCTGCGTACGTCAGCCTTTACAGAATCCCGCAGTCCTGCAAAATCCGCTTAATCTGCTCCCAAACGGTCAGGGATGGATTTTCTTTATAGTAACAGTACCCTTTATACTGCTGCAGTCTGTTTCCCAAATCTTCATTTCTCCGCATGATTGTTTCGGATCTGTGTACCGCCTGCTTTACGTGTTCAAGCGTCAGTTTTCCGAGAATTCGTTTGAAATTTTTTTCTTCTTTATACTGTTCCAGATTTTCAAAATTCTCTCCATAAGCCCGATTCAGAGGATTCAGATACTGCTGACGGTGCGTCAATACGCCATTGCATTCATTCATGTGCAAAATCATCCAAAGTTCAAACGTAAAATTACTGTATCCCAAATGATACTTAATATTTTTCCCTGAATTTTGCGCCTCTTTCATCCGGTCTATCGTGTTCTTAAATTCTTTCACATGTTTTTCTTCATTACTTTCATAATCAAAAATATGTGTGATCTCCGTTTTTCCCACAACTGTCATACGTTTCACCCGGGACACGGGATCCTTTTGAATTTTACAGTCCAATTTTACGGTATATCTGGCAGTCGGCTCTGCGTTAATTGTCCGTTGCAACCATTCCAAATACCATTGCTCCGTATCTCCCTCTACAGAAAAATAATATGTCCTGTTTTCCCTGCGCATCTGTTACCTCTCTTTTTCCGCAGACATTAATTCTTCAAAAATCGGTGTAAAATCAATATCCTTGATCGCGCCATATCTATCCACAAAATAATTTTTCATGTAATCCTCATTTTTGCGCACACCCTGTTTCCCAGCCGTTCCAAAATCAGAAAGCGAATAATGACTGCTAAAATGCGTATCATCATTCCTTTCGACAAACTTGATTTCATCTCTTCGATAAAGATTGGAATTTAAAAAAATCGGGTTATGTGTATTAAAGATCAGCTGTGCATGGTTCACATTGATTTCATCATTATGAAAGATATTAATAATATTCATCAATGCCATTGGATGAATGGACGCATCAAACTCATCCACTACTAATGTTCCGCCGTTAAGCAGCGCATTTACTACCAGAGGGAACATATTGATAAAACGGATCGTCCCATAAGATTCAAACAATTCTGCCGGAATCGCAGTCCCTTTTTCAGACTGTCTGAATATAGAACACAGTTTTGCCTCGTTCGCATCTCCCTCGACAATATATCCCAGAGCATTGGAATTAATTCCAAAACAGGCCGCTGCTTCGTTCAGGGTTTTTTCCACATATATGGATTTCTTTTTCGGATCACTGAATTTCCGAATGATCTGCATCGCGTCCGCGCGATATATAACCATAAACTTATGGGTAAGCCAGTTACTGATTGCAGCGACCAGTTTCGCACTGAACATATTTTTGAAGCCGTTCATCAGGAACAGTTCTTCTGCACTCAGATTACTTTTTGCCAGAGCAACAGCACCCTCCTGATTTTGAGCAAACGCATTGACCAGAAGCGGTTCTATTTCTTTTAAAGTGCCGAATTCCAGCTCATCATTTCGCAAAAACACCATTTCTTCATTTACATAAAGAGCTTCCGTTAAAACCCTTCTGTCATGAGAAGCATCCAGAAACATTCCAAGATCAGCAGAAAAACCATACTCTATCAGCATTCCATCTGTGGTAAATTTGATTGAAAAGCTTACCGGCAACGCAATATCAATGGAATTATTTGGAATCAGTTCAAGCGCACCGGCCGCTGCGTTTGGATCCATTTTAGCCTCTTCGTTCCGCAGATTTCCACGTAAAACAATCGACTTGAAAGTGTCCATTGCACCAATAATATTGGTCTTTCCGGAAGCATTTGGCCCATAAATAACAGCCGAACACAAACCTCTGTATTTTTTCCCGACAATATTTTCTTCCAAAATACTGTAGTCCAGCCCTTTCTGCTTCGGCGCCGGGACAAGGGAAAATACTAATTCATCTTTAAATGATTTATAATTTGATGTTTTAAATTCCAAAAGCATACATTTTCCTCCATTTTGCAGAAAATACGCAAAACTATATTCATATTATATGATCGATTACTGCTATCGTCAATTATCATATACTATTTTGAAGTTTTTTTGCAAAATATTTATTCTCAATCGCTTTTCTTCCTATATTGGACAAAACTGGACGCAGTAAATAAGGGTGCCGCCTTCGCAGCACCCTCTTGTATTATGAATTTCGCAAAAGGAGGATTTCAGCATCCGCCCTTTCGCCCTCTTTCCAGTTACGCTTCCGGAGCGTTCAGAATATTCATAAACTCCTCTCCGGTAATGGTCTCCTTTTCATACAGGTACTCCGCCAGCTCATCCAGCTTCTTCCTGTTGTCCTGCAGAATCTTTACTGCCTTTTCATGCTGCTTCTTCACCAGATCCACGACCTGCCTGTCTATCTCGGTCTGGGTCTCGGCGGAGCAGGCCAGGGAAGCGTCCCCTCCCAGATACTGGTTGTTGACCGTTTCCAGGGCAACCATGTCGAAGTCCTCGCTCATGCCGTACTGGGTGATCATGGCGCGGGCCAGCTTGGTGGCCTGTTCGATGTCGTTGGAAGCGCCGGTGGTGATGGAGCCAAAAACCACTTCCTCTGCCGCACGGCCGCCGGTAAATGTGGCGATCTTGTTTTCAATCTCTTCCTTGCTCATGAGATAATGGTTGCCCTCATCCACCTGCATGGTGTAGCCCAATGCTCCTGAGGTTCTGGGGATGATGGTGATCTTCTGCACCGGTGCGGAGTTGGTCTGCTTCGCGGCGACCAGCGCATGTCCGATCTCATGATAGGACACAATTTTCTTTTCCTGATCCGTCAGGATGGCGTTCTTCTTCTGGTATCCGGCGATAACCACCTCAATGCTCTCCTCCAGATCCGCCTGGGTTACCACCTTACGTCCGTCACGCACCGCGCGCAGGGCGGCTTCGTTGACGATGTTGGCAAGTTCCGCGCCGGAAGCGCCGGAAGCCATGCGGGCGATCACCGAGAAGTCCACATCGGAATTCACCTTCACCTTCTTCGCATGCACCTTCAGGATCTCTTCACGTCCCTTCAGGTCCGGAAGTTCCACGGGCACCCGTCTGTCAAACCGGCCGGGACGGAGCAGAGCCGGGTCCAGGGATTCCGGACGGTTGGTGGCCGCCAGAATGACAACACCCGTATTTCCTTCAAATCCATCCATTTCCGTCAGCAGCTGGTTCAGGGTCTGTTCCCGCTCGTCGTTTCCGCCGTACTGGCCGTCACGCTTCTTGCCGATGGCATCGATCTCATCAATGAATACGATACAGGGAGCCTTCTCCTTTGCCTGCCTGAACAGGTCACGTACCTTGGATGCGCCCATGCCGACGAACATTTCCACGAATTCCGAACCGGAGATGGAGAAGAACGGCACATCCGCTTCACCGGCAACCGCCTTCGCCAGCATGGTTTTACCGGTTCCGGGAGGGCCTACAAGCAGGATGCCCTTGGGCATGGAGGCGCCGATTTCCTCATACTGCTTCGGATCATGCAGATAATTGACGATCTCAGTCAGGTTTTCCTTCGCCTCATCCTCGCCCGCCACATCACTGAAACGAATGCCTGCGGAGGACTTCACATAAACCTTCGCATTGCTCTTTCCCATGCCGAACATCATGGAGTCTCCGCCCATTTTGTTCATCGTCCTCTTATACATCCACTGGCCGATGGCCACAAAGATCACAATGGGCAGCACCCAGGAAACCAGAAAGCTCACGATGGGAGACGCCTGCTCTATGATTTCGGAAGCGAACTGAGCGCCGGAGTCATGTAGACGTTCCGTCAGACCCGGATCATACATCAGACCCGTTTTGTAAATCTGGGTATTGTCCTTATTGGTGAAAAGGATCTGGTTATCCTGAACCTCCACCTGCCCGATGTCCTTCTTCTCCGTCATATCCATGAAGGTGCCGTAATCCACTTCGATGATCTGTGCCTGCAGCATTCTGGGCATCACCAGAAGATTCAGCAGCAACAGAACGAGCATCACTATGACATAATAAAATATAAATGGTTTTTTGGGAGTTTTTACCTCATTCATTCCCTGTTCTCCTTTCCTCTTCCTCGTAAGAAAGCTGTTTTTCCACCGCCCTCAGAGCGGCGAGAAGCGCATGGTTCATGGACTGGGTGGCAAAGTCGGCCGCATATTCCGCATACAGAATAGCGGGCTCCGGATCTCCCGTTTTCCTGTGTTCCCGTGAATAATTTCCATTTTCCGCTTCCCGCAGAATCTCCTTTACGCTGTTCTCATAGGTGAGCATGGCCTGGGCGAGCCGTGCGGCAGCCGGATACCCGCTTCCCTTTATTCTCTTCTGCAAAAGGAGACTGGTCTCGGCTTCTTCATCCTCCATCTGTCGGATCTCTTCGCTGATCCTTTCATGATCCTTGCTCTGGCACAGCTGAATCCGGCTCTGAAGCTTTCCATACTGCTGTTCCATTTCATACAGCTTGACAGAAAAAATTCCCTGCTCCACTTCGCAGCTCTCCTTTCCTTACGGGCCGGTTTCCGGACGAATCTTCCGTTTCAAAGCTTTCTCCGCCCGGGTGCCAGCCTTCTTTCCGTTTCTACTCTTCTTTTTTATCAGAAATCCGGCCCGGCATCCACACTCAGATTTTCCTATCTGTCCTTACAAAAAGGCCCGTGTGTAAAAAATTCTTACACACGGGCCTTTTTGTAAGCCTTTCTATCTTCGGAAATCATCTTTTCTCCAGAGCGTCCCCGCTCATCAGACGCGTGATCTGTCCGGCCAGCCGCTTCACATCCAGGTTCGGCCTGGAACAATACTCCAGCATCATACCGACGGTTGCAAAGGTATAAAAATCAAGCGCCACCTGTGCATCGGAGCGGCTCACATCCTGCAGGAGCTCTCTGCGCTCCACCATCTCCCGAAAATAGGAACGTACCGATTCCACAATCAGGCGTTCCGTCTGTTCCCTCAGCTGGGACGCCAGAAGCTTTCTGAGCAATCCTCTTGCCTTTACCGCTTCGGAAAGAAACAGTTCTATTACCTGCTCTCTGGAATCGATCCGGATGCTTTTTTCCACCAGTTCCTCCATAGCCTGCCGCAGCGACCAGTCGATCATGTCGATCAGGTCCTGGAAATGGTAATAGAAGGTCTGTCTCGTGATATGGCAGGCCTCCACAATATCCTTCACCGTAATCTTGTCTATGGATTTCGTCCGGGCAAGCTCTGCAAACTCCCGGGCAATCCGCTCTTTCATGTCTGAAGGCATATTCTTCCTCCTGAACCTTTCTATGCATTTCCGGCTTTCCTGATCAGACGGTCGATCGCGTCCTCTGGATAGGAAAGCAGACGTCCGAATTTGCGGGCGAGCCGCTCATCCTCTTCCTTCGTATAGATCCCCTCCTCCATCAGGCGCTTCTGATCCTCCTTTAGCGCCAGATACGCTGTCAGCGTCTCCTCTTTTCCGTAAAAAAGGTACAGAGGCTTTCCCCGGTTCGCCTCCTTCGGAAAAAGCGCGGTCAGAAGCGCTTCCTCCTCCGGATAAAAGAGGATTCCATATTTTTCGCAGAGCCGCTTTACCTCCTCCCGGTAATGGTCTCTTTCCTCCCGGTCCGAAAAGGGATGGCTCATGGCGAGCCTTTTCACGCCGGAGGAGACCATTTCACAGAAGCAGTCCATGACGCCGAGCTGATAGGAAAAGGGATCGATCCCTCCGTTTTCCCGGCCCTGCGTTCCCGTCCGTTCCTCCTGTCCGGCCGCATTCTGCGGCTCCTGCCTGTATTCTTCGTATTCCTCCCGGTCCAGCGACAGGGGGATTCCGCTTCTGCCCTTTGCGTTGACGCCGCCGTACCAGGTTCCTTCCACGGAAAGAATGTCTCCAACCTCGTATTCCAGGGAATCCGCGTCATTTTTTTTGATAATCCTGACCTTCTGCATCTTTTCCATTTCCAGCATACTCCTTCAGCACTGATGTTTTCCGGCCCGTTTCTCCGGCCCTGCTCCCTTATCTCTTGTCACGCAGCATCACGTCATGCGCACCGCCCTCCACAATGCTCGTGGAGGAAACCAGAGTGATCTTCGCCTTCTGCTGCAGCTCCGGGATGGTGAGCGCGCCGCAGTTACACATGGTGGACTTCACCTTGCTCAATGTCATGTTCACATTGTCATGCAGACTTCCCGCATAGGGTACCAGCGAATCCACGCCCTCTTCAAAGGAAAGCTTCTTATCCCCGCCCAGATCATACCGCTGCCAGTTTCTCGCCCGGGCGCTTCCCTCGCCCCAGTATTCCTTCATATAGCTTCCGTTGATGTTCACCCGCTTGGTAGGGCTCTCGTCAAACCGGGCGAAATACCGGCCCAGCATGACAAAGTCCGCGCCCATGGCAAGCGCCAGGGTGATATGATAATCATGCACGATGCCGCCGTCGGAACAGATGGGAACGTAAATTCCCGTTTCCCGGTAGTATTCGTCTCTGGCCTTCGCCACCTCAATGACAGCCGTGGCCTGTCCTCTTCCGATGCCCTTCTGTTCTCTGGTGATGCAGATGGCGCCTCCGCCGATTCCCACCTTGACGAAATCCGCGCCCGCCTCAGCCAGAAAACGGAAGCCGTCTCCGTCCACCACGTTTCCCGCGCCAACCTTGACGCTGCGCCCGTACTTTTTATGGATATAATCCAGCGTGATCTTCTGCCACTCGGAATATCCTTCCGAGCTGTCAATACAAAGGGCGTCCACTCCCGCCTCCACAAGGGCCGGAACCCGTTCCTCATAATCTCTGGTATTGATTCCCGCACCTACCATGTACCGTTTGGAAGTATCGATCAGCTCGTTCTCATTTTTCTTATGCGTATCATAGTCCTTGCGGAATACCAGATAGACCAGTTCCTGCTTTTTGTTCACCAGAGGAAGACAGTTGATCTTGTGCTCCCAGATGATGTCGTTTGCTTCCTTCAGCGTGGTATCCTCATCCGCATAGACCAGATCCTCAAATTTCGTCATGAACTCGGCGACCTTCGTCTCCGGTCCCATCCGGCTGACGCGGTAATCCTTGTTCGTCACGATTCCTAGAAGCTTTCCTCCGCTTTTCCCGTTATCCGTCACCGCGACGGTGGAATGTCCCGTTTTCTCCGTGATATCGAGCACGTCCGCCAGTGTCATATCCGGCGACACGTTGGAATCGCTCACCACAAATCCGGCCCGGTAACGCTTCACCCTTCTCACCATTTCCGCCTGCTGCTTAACCGGCTGAGAGCCATAAATAAAGGACAGGCCGCCTTCCTGTGCCAACGCGACCGCAAGTCTGTCGTCGGAAACAGACTGCATGATCGCGGATACCATCGGGATGTTGATGGAAAGCTCCGGCTCCTGTCCTTTTTCATATCTGACCAGCGGTGTTTTCAGACTCACCTTCGACGGAATGCAGTCCGTGGAAGAATACCCCGGAATCAGAAGAAATTCGCTGAAAGTTCTGGATGGTTCCCCATAATAAAATGCCATATTTTCCTCCTTTTCGAGCCGTCCGCGTCTCAAGGACCACCAAAACCCCCATGCCCTCTGCCGGACAGCCTGGTTGATAATTCCATTATAGCTGTGGAAGATGGGGGAGTCAACCGTCGAAAAAAAAGAGGGGGACGGGGCCGCTTAACGGCATTCGCCGTATACCCTCAGAGCAAAAACGGCCTCCCTCCAGCCCGCCATGCATGCTCGACTTCGCTTCGCTCCGTCTCGCTCACGGCATTCGCCGTATACCCTCAAAGCAAAAGGTCCTTCGGCAAGCGAGCTTGCCGAAGGACCCTCTGCTTTGAGGGCGCATGGCTCATTGCAGACTGCACATTGCTGCTTAAAGGTCCGCTTCGAAACGGTCCATGTTGTCAATCTTTCCGATCACCACGATCACATCCCCGTCTTCCAGGCGGTAATCGGGCTGCACCTCTATGTTCGTTGTCTGTCCGTGCTCAATGGCAATGACATTCAGACGGTACTTTTTACGGATTCCGTATTCCTCAATGGTCTTTCCCACAAGCCGGCCGGAAACCATGATCTGACGGATCTCCACGCTGTTATCCAGCGAAACATAATCCAGGAAATTTCTGGAAATCAGCCGTTTCCCCAGACGGATCGCCATATCGCGTTCCGGATAGACGACCTGCGCGCCCAGCTTCTCCAGCACGGCTCCCTGCTCTGCAGTGAGCGCCTTTGCAATCACGTGGGGAATCCCCATTTCCACCACGCACATGGTCGTCAGGATGCTGGTGTCCATCTTTTCCCCGATGCAGACGATCACCGTATCACAGTTCTGTATTCCCACTTCTCTTAATGAATCCGCGTTCAGCTCATCCACCACAAAGGCATAGTCCGTATACTGACGGAGTTCCTTGACCTTTGCCTCATTCCGGTCAATGACGATCACGTCCTTGCCTGCTTTCGCTATTGTTATGGCCAGCGCCGTTCCGAAACGGCCCAGACCGATCACGCCGAAGGATTCGGCTCCCTGTTTCTTTCTCATGATCTATTGGATCCTTTCTTTATTTATATATGAACTTTTTCCAGGCATGCCCGCTGATCCGGATGCCGCCTGATCTGTCAGCCGATGGTAACAGCCTCCTGGGTATATCTCGCATTCGGTTCCGGATGCTCGATCCACATGGACAGCAGGGTGAAGGCGCCGATTCTTCCCGTATACATCACAAGGATTATGACCAGCTTGCCCGCCACGGACAGTCCCGGCGTGATCCCTGTGGACAGTCCCACCGTGCCGAACGCGGAAATCACCTCAAACAAAAGCTGGATAAAGGTGCAGTCCGGCTCCAGGATACACATCAGAAACGTGGCGATGCAGACCACACCCAGAGACAGGATCGTCACCAGATACGCCTTGGAAAGGTTTTCCGGCGAAATGTTCCTGCGGAAGGAGCTCAGAGGACGCTTTACAAAAATACTTCTCGCCGCCTGCACCAGCACGAAAAAGGTGCTCGTCTTAATACCGCCGCCCGTAGATCCCGGAGAAGCGCCGATGAACATCAATACGCAGAGCACAAACAGGCCCGCGTTGGTGAATTCCCCGATCGTATAGGTGGAAAAGCCCGCCGTTCTGGCTGAAACGCTCTGGAAAAAGGCGCCGAGCCAGGTAATATCCTCTGTCGCCTTCAAAAGCAGCGTTCCCACAACAATCAGGGTGATGCTGCTCGTAATGACCACCTTGGAATGCAGCGTCAGCTTTTTAAACCGCTTCTGCTTCATCACATCCAGAATGACCAGGAAGCCGATACCACCGAAGATGATCAGCCCTGCCGTCGTCAGGTTCAGAAGGATGTTATCCTGATAGGGGATCAGGTTTCGCAGCCCTCCCAGAATATCGAAGCCCGAGTTGTTAAAGGCCGCTATGGAATGGAATACGCTGATTCCCATCGCATGAAGCAGCGGATAATCCTGTATGAACACGATAAAGCTCAGCAGGGCGCCCAGCGTTTCAAAAAACAGCGTCATGAAAAGGACCGCGCGCACAAGCTTAACGATTCCCTGGAAGCTGTCCACATTCAGCGCTTCCTTGGCGAGCAGCCTTCCCCGGATGCTCACCCGCTTTCCCGCTGCCAGGATCAGTCCGACGCCGACGGATGTCACTCCCAGTCCGCCGATCTGAATGAGCACCGCCACCACGGCCTGCCCGAACGGAGTAAAATGGTCCGCCACGTCAATGGCGATCAGTCCCGTTACACACACCGCGCTGGTGGAGGTAAACAGGGCATCCACAAAGGAAACCTCCGCGTCCGGCCAGACGGAAACGGGAAGTACAAGAACCACAGCTCCGGTCAGGATTACAAACGCAAAGCCCATTGCAATCAACCGGCCGGGAGGCTGCTTTTTCAAAAAATTAATGAAAAACATGATTTTGTCTTTTCCTCTTCTATTTCTTCTTATATGATTCTGCCGTCAAAAAACACGGCGTTTTTTTCCGTCTTTTTTCTTCTGGATGAACAGTTCGCGCAGAAAACGCGCACGATCGGGCGTCTCCCGATGCAGAAACGCCGACAGATTTCCTCCCGCACAGAAAGGGAGAAATTTTCCCATAAAAAGAAAGCCCGCCAGCCAGACAGCGGTTCTTGAGAGCCTTGGCGACGTGCTTTTCCACAGCAGGGTGGAAGCACAGCCCGCAGAGGCAGCATCCTCCCCCTTCTCGCTGACAGAATTCTTAACCTCTTCAATTGCTTCCTGTTTTCCGGACAGAATCCGCCACTCCGTTTCCTGCCAGGGCATGGCAAAAAAACCTTCACGTCCCGCCAAATCAGCAGTTCCGGAAGCGAATTCTCCCGTAATCATGCAAAGTATGGACACCAAAAGCAAAAACGTGAGCGCCAGGTCAGATCTTCTGTCCGCCCACAGTCCGCGTGCCTGTATCACTTTACCTTTCCTCCTGTGTCGCCATGAGCAATATCTAACATATCACCCCTGTACGCCTTTGTCAATATGGCACAAATTCCCCTCAGCGTTTCCCAGCGCGCATGACCGGTTCCCGCGTCAGCAGGCACACGGCCTCACAGCTTTCCGTCCAGGGGAACATATCCACCGGCCATACCTCCCCGGCCTGATAACCCAGCTTCCGAAATACTTTTAAATCCCGCCCCAGAGTTTCCGGATTGCAGGAAATATAAACGATCCGGTCCGGTCCCAGTTTCGCGGCGCTTCGCATAAACGCCTCCGTGCTCCCGCTCCGCGGCGGGTCCATGAAAAGGACGTCTGCCCTTGCGCCCTGCACAGCCATTTTTTCCATAAATTCCCCCGCGTCCGCCCGGAAAAAACGCACGTTTTCAATCCCGTTTCTCTTCGCGTTCGTTATGGCATCCCGCACCGCATCCGGGTTCAGCTCGATGGACAGAACCGATCCGGCTTTTCGTCCCCCGGGACGGGAGGCCGCGATCAGTCCGATGGTGCCGATTCCGCAGTAGGCGTCGATCACCTTTTCCTTTCCCGTAAGAGCTGCCAGCTCAATTGCCTTTCCGTACAGCTTCTCCGTCTGTACCGGATTGATCTGATAAAAGGAGGACGGAGAGATGCGGAAGGTACATCCGCAGAGCACGTCCTCAATATATCCCTTGCCGTACAGCACCTGCTGCCTGTCGCCCAGAATCAGGCTGTCCGTCCTCGGATTGATGTTCTGGACCACCGTTGTGATTTCCGGATGCTCCCGCAGAAGGGCCTGAACAAAATTCTTTTTGGAGGGAAACACCGGGGATGCCGTCACAAGAACCACCATTACCTGTCCGGTGGTAAATCCCCTGCGCACCAGAACATAGCGCAGAAGCCCCCTGCGCGTATCCTCATCATAGATCCATATTTTAAAGGACTTCAGCATTCCCCGTATGGTTCCGATGATCTTATCCGCCAGGGCATCCTCAATCAGACACTCCTCCACCGGAAGCACATGGTGCGTTCCGCCCTCATATACGCCGGAAACCGGATTTCCCTTCCTGTCCCGGGCGAACACAGCCGTCACCTTGTTCCGGTAATGGTAGGGATCGTCCATCCCGATGACCGGCATGACCCGTTTCACCAGCCCCTTTTCCAGGGATTTTCTCACATACTCTTCCTTTTTTGCCAGCTGCTGTTCATAGGTCAGGGACAGATACCGGCAGCTGCCGCACCGCTTCTGATTCACACAGCGGTTCTGCTCCAAACCGCTTTTTCTCACGCCGTTCTCCGTACCGTTCTTTTCTTTCCTTTTTCCGGTCCCACTCATCCTTTTTCTCCCGCATTTTGTCGTACTTTCTATAAAAAAATGTGCGCCCGAAAGTTTCCTGTTCCTCATGTATACAGGGGTCGGACGGCTGCTCTCTTTCTACACCGGTATGATCATACCATAAATTCCGTAAAATGATAACCATTTGATTTCTTTCAGCAATCTTTTTTAGACGGATTTCTTTCTTGACGCGGTTTCCAATTCCCTCTAAAATAAAGCTATGTTTTTTGATGCAAAAGATAACTTTTTTCAAAGCAAAACGGAGGCTGAAGCATGCTGAAACTGATCTGTTCCGATGTAGACGGCACCCTGGTTCCGGATGGAGGCCATGAACTGAACCCGGAGTATTTTTCCCAGATCCGCCGCCTGAAAAAGGCGGGGATTCTTTTTGCCGCCGTATCCGGCCGCTCCTATTCCAGCCTGGAAAAGCTGTTCGCCCCCGTCATCGACGACATTCTGTTCATCTGTGACAACGGGGCGCGTACCATCTACCGCGGCCGGGTTCTGAACTGCTATACCATCCGCCGGGAACTGGCCTTTGAAATCATCCATGACATCGAAGCCCTCCCCGGCTGCACCACCTATGTTTCCGCCCTGAAAAACGGCTATGTGAAGGAAGGGGCCGACGAACTGTACCGCTGGCTCACGGAAGGCTATCTGTTAAACATCACGAAGCTTTCCCGCATGCCCGAAGACCTTCCTGCAGAGGACGGCATTCTGGGTGTGGAAATGTATCATCCCACAGCGGCGGAGGAAATCGCGAATCAGGGACTGTATCAGAAATGGCACGGCCACAGCCAGCTTCAGGTAGTCTGCTCCGGAAAGCAGTGGGTGAATTTCACCCCCTTAAACGCGGATAAAGGCATCGCCGTTTCCGAATATCAGAACAGCCACGGCATCCAGCCGTCTGAAACCATGGCCTTCGGAGATAACATGAACGATGCGGGCATGCTGCTGCGCGCCGACTTAAGCTACGCCATCGGCAACGCCAGAAAAGAAATCAAAAGCCTCACCCGCTTCGTCGCCGATACCAATCTCAATGACGGAGTTCTGCAGGTTCTGCGCACCATCCGCTGAGTGCCACAACGGCACCATCCGAAGAACGCTCCGGATGGTGCCGCACATTTTCCCCGCAGAAATGCCTGCCACACAGGATATGAGGCATTCCTCTCTGTTCACGCAAAAATCAACGAAAAAACATTTTCATTTTTCTCTTTTCAAACCGAAGGGTTTGTGTTATACTAACTGACATGCAGATATAGTTCATCGGTAGAACGCTAGCTTCCCAAGCTGGAGAGACGGGTTCGATTCCCGCTATCTGCTTTTTCTTATGCCCTTATGCCCGAAAATATTTTTATTTTACCGGTGAAAGGCTGCTTCTGATCGTATTCCAGATCACCTCCGCCGCAAATTCGGATCCCCGCGGCGACGCATGCTGCCCATCCGGCGCATACAACTCGGTTTCCGGATGGGCATGCTGATATTCCCACCATTCCGTACCCACCGGAGCCAGAAGCGCAGGGAGGCTTTCCGCCATTTTTTGATAAGCGGCCGCCATACGCGCCTGTCCGGCCTCATTCCCCTTTTCCGTCCATGTCATGTATGCCACAGCCGTGCTTTTCGCCTCATGAATCCATCCGCCGATCTTCTCAGCTGCCGAAAGCATTTTTCCTTCCGGTCCAAACGGATGCGCATGCTCCTGCAGCACCACATAATCATAGTTCCCATACAGGATGTTGAACCGGGTTTCCGGCTCCGCCGCATGCTGCTCCAGGAACCAGCCGCCATGCGCGATCATCACCACCTCGCAGTCTATTCCATCCTTTTTCGCCAGCCTCGCCACAATCTCCGGCATGTCATTCACATAGGTGTGACTGTTTCCGATAAATAAAATTCTCATCGCATCCTCCGTTCCGAAACGTTTCCCCGCTCCTCAATCAAACAGGCTCAACTGCACCGCCTCCTGCTTTTCCTCAAAGGTTTTCAGATATTCAAAAATCTTCCCGTTGTCATGGACAATCTGATTTTCTCCGCATATCCTGTGAAACAGCGCCATCAGGCTTCGCCCATTCGGGCTTCCGATTTCATACTGATTTCCATACAGGCGGATATATTTCTCCTTCATTCCCGGGAAAAGCCGGTCCAGCTGCCTGTAAAAATATTCCCGGTTTCCTTCCCGCAGCGTCAGCCCCATCCCGAAGCAGATGACGCCATAGACCTTTGCTTTCACACAGTAATCCAGAATCCCCCTCAGATTTTCTTCTGTATCATTGATAAACGGCAGGATCGGACACAGCCATACCACCGTGGGAATTCCCGCCTCATGCAGCTGCATCAGCGTCTCAAACCGTTCTCTGGTGGTGCTGACATTCGGTTCCAGTTTTCTGCACAGCTCCTCATCGAAGGTGGTCAGCGTCATCTGCACCACGCACTTCGTTTTTTCATTGATGCTTTTCAACAGATCCAGATCCCGCAGCACCCGGGAGGATTTCGTAATCAGGGTGAAGCCGAAGCCGTATCGTTCGGCCAGCTGCAGCGCCCTGCGCACATTTCCCAGTTTCTCCTCCAGAGGGATATAGGGGTCGGTCATGGAACCGGTGGAAAGCATGCATTTCCTGCGCTTTCTTCTCAACGCATCCTCCAGAAGCCCGACCGCGTTTTCCTTCACCTCGACATCCTCAAAATCATGCTCCATGTGGTAGCATCTGCTCCTCGAATCACAGTAGATGCAGCCATGCAGGCAGCCCCGGTATAAATTCATTCCATTGGACGGGGACAGAATCCCCTTTGCTTTCACAAAATGCATGGCCGTTTTCTCCCCGGACAGACGCTTCCCCTCTGCCTCAATCAGCAGCTCCTCCGCTGCAGGCGGCGAGAGATCGCCCCTGATGCCCACGGGAACAACCGAATCCAAATGAAATGCAGCGGGAGGATACCGAATCATAACAGAATAAGACAATAATAGAAAAAGCCCAGTAAAAACTGAGCTTTTCACGTCGGAGTGACAAGACTTGAACTTGCGGCCTCTACTTCCCTAAAGTAGCGCTCTACCACCTGAGCCACACCCCGATATTAAAATAAATGATGAAAATGTATGTCGCGGTTTCTATTGTATTTTTGATAACTTCATGTCTGATCTTTTACATAAAGTTTACTGAAATCGCTGACGAATGTTAGTATACAAAATTTGAGGGGATATGTCAACAGTTTTTTATTTTGTTTTTTATCTTTCTGAAATTCTTTTTCGGGAGACTAAAACGGGGCGATATACTAATTACAGAATAAACCATACTTAGTATACACCCCGCCTCTATTATGTAACTACATTTCCATTTAAAACTATATGAATTCACATCCAGGATTATTTACATTAATTATATTTAAGTTCGCTTGAAGTATTATCCAGCGTGAGCTCTGTACTCCCAAACTTTGCATAATGTGTACACTTTACACGGTAAGTAGTTCCTTTTGTTGCTAAAGTGTACACAATATCTCCTGAATAGAAAAAGGAATTATAAGTACAATAGTTACTAACGGGAATATCCTTCCAACCATACCATGTCTTTTCCTGGAGAACTACATTTTTTACCCCAATTTCATCTGCAATGTGTGTAGCATCGGTATCAAATGTTATTAACAATCCATTACTTGCAATTCCTATTCCCACATTACATGCTGCCAAAGAAGGATTTGACGCTACGTTGATAGAATCGTCTGTTACAGACGCAATCTCTACCTCCGTCTGTGGCACCTCTACAAAAGCATTCTCCGCTGCAAAAACAGTTAAATTCCCTACAAACAATCCCATTGTTAACATTAGAATCAAAATAATTTTACTTTTTTTACCCATTTTGTAACTCTCCTTTGCTAAAAGATTCTCCCTTTTGTGAATTCTGAATATCTATTCTTTCCAGCAAGAAAAGAGTTACAAAAATATAGTATTTTTATTTCTTTAAGCAGAAAAACTGCACGAACTTTTTATATTCTACAATATAAAAAATTCGTGCAGTAATTAAATAGATCCCTTTTGGGAATATGAAACAAATTTACATTTCTATTTTTGATCAAGCATTTCAACAACTATTTTTTCCAATACACCAATCTGATCATTAGTTACGATAGAATATGTACATTTTCCTTCTGAAAAAAAAGCTTCATACATATCATCCTTTCCATAGAATTGCACATTAGAATCATACAATTCCTTATCTAGTATATGCCAATCAGTTCCATATTGTATTACGTCCTTTTTATATTCCTCCTGATATACATTAATACGAAAATTAATAAAACAACCTTTTGCATCTTCATACCTCCCTACAAGAACTTTTCTTGAGTCCGAATTCTGAAGAAGCAACGACTTCAGTTCATATCCTTCTGGAATAGAAGTAGGTTCTAATATGTTTTCTCCGATGATCTCCTCTGCTTCTGTCCACGATGAGCATTCAAGTCCTTCATCAGTTGTACTCTCTACCCCCTCCGTATTCCCCGTCACAGTAATCTCCGTCCTTCCTACCTCTTCTCTCACAA
>UQVK01000070.1 GCA_900544445.1 uncultured Lachnospiraceae bacterium | reverse complement strand
AGCCTTGATTTTATAAGGCTTTCCGACCCCTATTTCAAAAAAATCACCCACTTTTTTTCAAAAAAAGCTTGACAAATCGCTCAAAATTTGCGGCGAAGCCGATTGATTATATTTTATTTCAATCGACTGGAGGCGATTTCTTTGTTACCTTGTAATCCTGGCAGCCATGCCGCCTATCAGGATACTTTCGTATCCGATTTTCTTAAATTTTATCCGAATCCCTTTGTGCTTCCTAAAAGTACCTGGGATTATATCGTGCAGTTCTGGTATCTGGATCTTTCCCAGACTGATTCCATTATGCAGGAGTGTTACTCTGTTTTTGGCCCTGAGCCCCGGCTCCCTTCCTGCATGCTGCGCTCCTATCTGCTTGCTTTGAAACTGAAGGTAACTTCCATCACGGTCTGGTGCCGCATGCTCAGGGAAACTCCTCTTTATGCCATCCTTAGCGGATTCTCTTTCGGAGATACTCCCGGTGTCGGAACTTTTTATGATTTCTTTTCCCGCATCTGGCAAGACGACTCCGACAATCTTTCCCCGAAAGACCGTTTCCCTAAAATGAAACCACCCAAGGGGAAAAAGAAGGGGGATAAGACTCCCTGCGATTCTTCCAGTACCGCATCCAAGCTTCTTCCTTTACTGGAGCACTGGCAATTAAAACCGGAGAATCCCTTTTTCCTCATCTTTCGGCTTTATCAACAGCAGTTCCTGGATCGTTCGATCCAGAAAGGCTTAATCAATCCAGTCCATCTGGCTCTTGCCGGTGACGGCACTCCTGTCCGTACTGCTGCGCAGCAGCGAAAAAAACGGATCTGCGATTGTAAGAAAAACGGCTGCTCTTCCTGCAACTGCAAACGCCATTATTCTCAGCCGGACTGCAACTGGGGATGGGACTCTCATCGGGAATGCTATTTCTTCGGTTACCACCTCTACATGTATGTGGCCTCCGATTCTTACAGCGATCTCCCTATATTTCCGCTTTTGGAAAGAGCTTCCCGGCATGATATGCTTTCTTTTCTACATTCTTTTTTCACCATGAAAGCATACCTTCCGGAGTTCCGCATTGAAAAACTCCTTCTGGATTCCGCACATGACGCTTATGCTGTCTATGAATACTGCAGGCGGGAAAATATCACGCCCTTTATCGACCTCAATCCCGGACATACCGGACATTTCACTTATAAGGACGATTTCACCATTGATGAGGACGGCGTCCCGATCTGTAAGATGGGCTTACGTATGCATAAAGATGGATATGAGGCTGCTAAGCATCGGGCGAAATACCGATGCCCAAAAGCAAACCGGAAACATGGTTGCTTTTGTGAGCATCCCTGTTCATCTGCGAAATACGGAAGGACCGTACATATCTTTACCGATGACAATCCAAGGTTATTTAACATACCGCCAAGGGACAGCAAAGCATGGGAAAAGGAATATAACGGAAGGACTTCCGTAGAACGCTCTAACAAGCGTGAGAAAGAGGACTATAAATTAGAAGACGGCAGGCACCGCTCTACGAAGATGTGGTACTGCCGCCTCTACGGCATCATGATGCTGCAACATCTTGACGCCTGGGAAATGCCATCAGTCGAGGCATTTCAAAAATCATTATTAGGATTACCCGCCTAACAATGATATCTTAAACGACTCCATAGGATTTTTCAAGGCATAGTACCCGCTATGTCCAATGTTTATGTCCTTTTCTCGTAAATTTCTTTTCCTGCACGATATTTAGTTGTCAAGTTTCGGTTGGAATCTCATTCATTGAGGTTCCGAGAAGTTATCATATATGGGATCCGTTTCTTAATTGAAGAAGGTCTCCGGCAGTCTGCCGGAAACAATCTGTTCTATATGTAATATAACAGTCATTCATGCCGCTGTCAAGAGAAATAACTGCAGTTTTCATCCAAAATTTTCCAAAAATTCTTCCTGTTTCACAGTTCACAATTTCTCCTTATTTTTTTCACAATAGTTCCCTACAATCACAACTTTTTCATCACAAATCCCCTCTATACTGCAAAGCATAGAAACAAAGAAAGACAATTAAAAAAGCAGCCATCAGGGAAAGGAGATTTCAGTGATGTCAGAATATTCATATAATAACTACAACCAGAATCCATATAATACGGGAAATCAAACTATGGGAAGCGGTTACAATAACATACATACTCCCGCTCCGGAACAGCCGCAAAAGAAACGGAAATCCTCCGGAAAGGCCGCCCGTACCGCAAAGAGGATCGGGGCCATCACGCTGAGCGCCGTCCTGTTCGGCGGCGTTGCGGCCGGTACCTTTCAGGGCGTGAATTACCTGACCGGATACACAGCGGTTCAGGCAGAAGCAGATACGAGCCAGAGTTCATCTGCCGAAAGCACAACTGAAAACACGACGGTCGTCCAGACCACCTCTGCCTCCGCATCCGACGAGATGAGCGTAGCAGACATTGCGGAGGCCGTCATGCCATCCATCGTTTCCATCACAAACCGTTCCGTGCAGGAGGTACAGAATTATTTCAGCATGTTCGGCTACTATGGCGGACAGCCGCTGGAGGAGGAAACGGAGAGCGTTGGCTCCGGCATCATCATCGGGCAGAATGATACGGAGCTTCTGATCGTCACCAACAACCATGTGGTAGAGGGAGCCGACTCCCTGACCGTATCCTTCGTTGACAATCAGTCCTATGAAGCCAATCTGAAGGGAACGGATTCCGGAAACGATCTGGCCGTCATCGCGGTGCCGCTTGAGAATATCTCTTCCGACACCATGTCCCAGATCAAGGTCGCCACACTCGGCGATTCCGATTCTCTCCGGGTCGGTGAGCAGGTGGTCGCCATCGGCAACGCGCTGGGCTACGGCCAGTCCGTCACCACAGGTATCGTGAGCGCCACCAACCGTACCCTGACAACAGCCGATGAGGACGGCTCCGACAGCACCACTGCCACCTATATTCAGACGGATGCGGCCATCAACCCCGGCAACTCCGGCGGCGCGCTGGTGAACATGCAGGGCGAGGTCATCGGCATCAACTCCGCAAAGCTTGCCAGCACAGAGGTCGAGGGCATGGGTTATGCCATCCCGATCTCCAGGGTTTCGGACATCATCAACACGCTGATGAATGAAACCACGCTGACAATGGTGGACGAAGCAGACCGCGGCAGCATCGGCATCACCGTAACCACCGTTCCCGAAAGCGTCACGGAAGCCTATGGCATTCCCACAGGCGTTTATGTATCCGATGTTCCCGCCGGCAGCAACGCGGAAGCCGCAGGACTTCGCAGAGGCGATGTGATCACCGCGCTGGACGGAAGAAGCGTTACGGATGTATCCCAGCTACAGACCCTGCTTCAGTATTACAGTGCAGGGCAGACGGTGACTCTCACGGTGCAGAGCATCGAAAACAATGCCTACACGGAGAAGACCATCACCACCACTCTGGTAGCTTCAACAGACAGCAGCGAGGCTTCGACGGAAGGCTGAGAAATCCAGAAAATATGGTAAATCAAACAGGGCGTTTCCGGCCTCCCCGGAAACGCCTTTTCTTTTACATTTTTCTTTTATCCAATAACACGATAAGCCTGTCCAACGAAACTCACCGGGACTCCCACTTGAAAACCACAATTCCCACAATGGCCAGCGCCATGCCGACCGCCTTTCTCCAGTCCCAGGCCGCCTTTTCCACGCCAAACATGCCGAACAGTTCGATGAGGTAAGCCACAAGGAGCTGGGCCACCACGATGAGCATGACCGCCCTTGCGGGGCCCAGCATGTCCATGCTTTTGATAACCGTATAGGTGATAAACGCGCCGATGGCGCCGCCAAGGAGCATGTATCTGGGCTGCACCTGAAATACTCCAATAAGGGAGCTTCGATCCGTCACAGCCCAGGCCGCCAGACAGACCAGCAGGGCTGAAAACTGAACGAAGCAGTTGGCCGCCCAGATGCTGGACGCCTTTGTCACCTGTGTATTGAAGACCCCCTGCACGCTCATCAGCGCACCGGAAATGAGCGCAATGATCAGTCCAATCATATACAAAACCGCCTTTCCCGTCAGAATGGCCGTATCCGCGGCCTCATACCCTCATTCTGTCCGGAAAGGCGGAATTTTATGCGATGATATGCAGGATGAATAACGGCAGGAAACGGAAACTGCCTCTCATTCCTCCGTCTGAGAGGCAGTTTCCGTTTCCTCCTCCGGCGGCTCGATATACTCCTCCGTATAGGCTTCTCCCGTCACCTGCGTCATGATCTGTCCGGAAATGTCCTGCAGCACGGCGGATACCTCCTCTCCGTTCCAGACACGGGTGAAAGCGATCTCCATCTGCACCCAGTAGTTGCTCGTGGTCATCATCTTCGGAATGGGAACCGAAGCGGCGTATTCCTCCGCAAAGATTCCTGCCTGTTCATTCGGAAGGCTGATCTGTGTGTTCGCCGGCAGCTTTCCGGAGCTTTCATACAGCTCCTGCGCCGCTGTTTCCGTCAGATAACGGGCAAATTCATTCGCCACATCCTTTTTTTCGCTGTATCCGTTCACCACCACCGCATTTGTCACAGACAGGCTTCTGGTGATCAGTTCATCATTGATGTCCGGCACGCGGGCCACGCTGTACTCATACGGGAAACTGCCGTCCGCCGCAGCTTCCTCCAGCCTGGCGATCATGTCCGTAGTCGCAATGGTAAACACCAGCTTGCCATCCAGAAATTCCTGCGCGACGGATTCGTAGTTCACCTCCTCCGGATCGATGGAAAAATACTGGGTCAGCTCCTGATAAGCGGTCATACAGCGGATAGCGTCCAGATTATAAATGTCGATCTGCTCCTCCTCATCCCCCTGCGGGCCGCCTACATTTACATAATTTCCAATGAAAAAATAATTGTAGAAAATATCCGAAACATCCCAGCGGAAGACCGCCTCCACCTGCTCCGGCGCGTTGTAGCTGTCAGCGAAGGAAAGGATGTCGTCGATGGTCTCCGGGATGAGCCTCTGCGTCCGTTCAGAAATCTGTGCGTCAGAAGCTTCTGTTTCCGTCTCTTCCGTCTGAGCATCCGCGGCCGTTTCTCCGTCTGCCTCACCCTCTTCTCCGCTTCCGTCCGTCTGTACCGGCTCCCCGTTTTCATCCAGGGCCGCCATGGCCTCCTGGCCCGCCAGGGCATCCGCCTCCGCCTGCAGCTGGTCAGCCGCGGCTTCCTCCAGATAGGTCAGGTTATAGACCAGGGCGCTGGTTTCATAATAAAAAGGATACCCGATCAGATGATCCTGATACGTGACGGCAGAAAGTGCCGTCTCGGGAAAATTTTCCGCAGTGACGTAGTCCGTATCGCGGACTTCACTTGCCAGGCCTGACAGCCAGGCCTTTTCCAGGCTGTCGTTCCCCACAATATAAACGTCCGGAACCATATTGGTGCTCAGCGACGCCTCATTGATGCTTTCCAGATACTCCAGGCCGGACACCAGTCTCGGAATCACACGCACTTCACTTTCTTCCGAAAAATCCAGCGCCGCAGCCGCAAGAAAATCGGTAAGAGACTCATCCGTATACCACAGGTTCAGCGTGGGCTTGTCCACCAGCGCATTATCGGGAATCGGGGAAAGCTGCGCCAGCCTGTCGCTTCCGATTCCAAAATAAAGCAGAAGCGCCGCGGCCGCAAGAAGGGCGGCCACGGCAAGTATTCTGGAGTGCAGAGAGGCTCTGTGATTTCCGGTTTCCTTTGTCTTTTTATTCTTCATTCAGTTCTCCCTTTTCCGGCTGAAATCTCATCCAGACACTCTGTAAGGATCCGGATCATATCGTCCACATTCTGCTCCGAAATGACCAGAGGTGGCACAAAGCGGATGATATTGCTGCCCGCATTGATCAGGATCAGTCCCTTCTCAAGCGCCCGGTTGATGATATCACTCACGGGAATGGAGCAGGCAAGACCGCGCATCAGGCCCACGCCCCGGCTCTCTTCGATAAAATCATAGCTTTCCGCCAGCGCCTCCAGCTTTTCTCCCAGATAGGCACCCACACGGTTTACATTTTCCAGGATGTTTTCCTTTTCATACAGCTCGAACACCTTACAGATGGCGGCTCCGGCAAGCGGATTTCCTCCATAGGTGGTTCCGTGATCGCCGCTGGTCAGGGAATGAGCCCCAACCTTCTCCGTCATCACAAAAGCGCCGACAGGGACGCCGCAGCCCAGCGCCTTGGCCGTGGTCATGATGTCCGGCTTCACGCCGAATCGCTGCCAGGCAAACATGGTTCCGGTCCGGCCCATGCCGCACTGAATCTCATCCAGAATCAGCAGGATATCCCGTTCATCGCAGAGCGCCCTGAGCTTTTTCAGAAATTCTTCGTCTGCAGGATGGATGCCGCCCTCGCCCTGCACTGTCTCCAGAATGATGGCGCAGGTACGGTCATTCACCTGGGAAAGCACGCTGTCATAATCGTTCAGGTCCGCGAACCGGATGTTTCCGATCATCGGCTCGAACGCCTCCCGGTAATGGGGATTTCCCGTCACGGACAGGGCGCCAAAGGTCCGGCCATGAAAAGAATGGTTCATGGCGATGATCTCATGATCCGTGCGCCCGTCCTTCAGAAACGCGTATTTTCTTGCGGCTTTCAGCGCGCCCTCCACCGCTTCTGCCCCGCTGTTGGTAAAAAAGACCCGGTCCAGGCCGGAGGCCTTCTTGATCTTCTTCGCCGCTTCGATGGCGGGAACGTTATAGTAATAATTGGAGGTATGGATCACTTTGTCGATCTGTGCCTTCAGCGCATCGTTGTACTCCGGGTTGTTGTAGCCCAGCGCGAATACCGCGATTCCCGCCACAAAGTCCAGGTAACGCTTTCCATCCATATCATAGAGATACACGCCGTCGCCGTGATCCAGCACCACCTGGTACCGGTTATAGGTATGTAAGAGGGCCGCTTCCGCCTCATCGATATACTGCTTCATCGTCTCGCTCATGCTCATCCGCTCCTTTTTTCTATGCCATGTCTCCGTCCTGAATGATGGCCGTTCCGATTCCCTGATTGGTGAAAATCTCCAGCAGCATGCAGTGGGGAATCCTTCCGTCCAGAATATGCACCCGGTTTACGCCGTTTCTGACCGCAGAGGTACAGTTTCCCAGTTTCGGCAGCATGCCGCCCCCGATCACACCCTCCGAAATCAGCGACTCCGCCTGGCTCGCCGTCAGTCTGGAGATAAAGGTGGATTTATCGTTGATGTCCCGGTACAGCCCTTCAATATCCGTCAGGAACACCAGCTTGTCGGCTCCCACCGCCTTCGCGATGGCGCAGGCCGCGTCGTCCGCGTTGATGTTGTAGGTCTGGAAATTCTCGTCCAGACCGATGGGCGCGATGATGGGCAGAAAATCCTTTTCCAGAAGGTCATAGATCACCTTGGGGTCCACCTCCGTGATGTTTCCCACAAAACCGATGTCCTTTCCGTCGGAATACTTCTTTTCCACCTTCAGAAGGCCGCCGTCCTTGCCGCTGATGCCAACCGCCTTAACGCCCAGCTCCTCCACCATGGTCACCAGATTTTTATTGACCCGGCCCAGGACCATCTCCGCGATCTCCATGGTTTCCTCATCCGTCACCCGCAGACCGTTCACGAAGGAAGGCTCCTTGCCCACCTTTTCCACCCATCTGCTGATGGCCTTTCCGCCGCCGTGTACGATGATGGGCTTAAAGCCGACCAGCTTTAAGAGCGTCACGTCCTTGATCACGTTTTTCTGCAGCTCCTCGTTGCTCATGGCGCTGCCGCCGTATTTTACCACAATGATCTTTCTGTTGAATTTCTGGATGTAGGGCAGCGCCTCAATGAGCACCGCCGCCTTCTGCATCACCTGATCCATTTCCCTCTGTTCCATGTTCGTTTCCTTTCACCCTGAAACCGGCCGCCTTACGACCGGTAGTCCGCGTTAATTTTTACATAATCGTAGGAAAGATCGCAGCCCCAGGCTGTCGCCTCCTCCTCGCCCATTTTCATGTCCACCAGCGCCGTAACCGCCGGACAGGACAGGATGCGGGTGGCTTCCTCTTCACTGTAATCCGCCGCGCTTCCGCTCTGATAGATCAGAATTCTTCCCGCTTTGCTCTCAATAAAAAGTTCGATCGCCTCCGGATCGAATCTGACGCCGGAATAGCCCAGAGCGCAGAGGATTCTTCCCCAATTCGCGTCATGGCCGAAAATGGCCGCCTTGGTCAGGCTGGAGCAGATAACGGATTTTGCCAGCGTCCGTGCGTTCTCCTTTGTGTCCGCATGGATTACCCGGCACTCGAACAGTGCCGTGGCTCCCTCTCCGTCTCCCGCCAGCATCTTTGCAAGCGTCATGTTCACCTCATGAAGGGCCTCACAGAACGTGCGGTAATCCTCATTTTTTTCCGTGATCTCCTCGTTGCCCGCGCAGCCGTTGGCAAGCACCAGCAGCGTATCGTTGGTGGAGGTATCCCCGTCCACGGAGATCATGTTGAAGGTGTCCACCACATCCGCACGCAGCGCCTCCTGCAGAAGTTCTTTGGAAATCGCCGCATCCGTGGTCACAAAGCCCAGCATGGTACACATATTGGGATGGATCATTCCGCTTCCCTTCGCCATGCCGCCGATGGTGACCGTCTTTCCGGAAAGCTCGATGGTAACCGCCACCTGCTTGGAATGGGTGTCCGTGGTCATGATGGCCTCCGCCGCCTCACGGCCTGCATCCACCGTATCGGAAAGCGTTCCTGCCAGCGCCTTCACGCCTGCCGTGATCCTGTCCATGGGAAGCTGCATTCC
Organism: uncultured Lachnospiraceae bacterium; assembly: GCA_900544445.1. GTDB lineage: Bacteria > Bacillota > Clostridia > Lachnospirales > Lachnospiraceae > Eisenbergiella > Eisenbergiella intestinigallinarum. The sequence goes on along the minus strand of UQVK01000070.1, from coordinate 11,322 downwards.
GATCACGCCCGTGGAGGCCACCAGCACAGAGGTCTCCGGAATCCCCAGCGCTTCCGCCGCAGCAAAGGCGGTCTGCCTGCAGTATTCCCTTCCCTGTTCGCCCGTGCAGGCGTTTGCAATTCCGGAATTCACAACTACCGCATGAACCGCGGAAGCGTTTTCCACAATCTCCCGGTCCCATACCACCGGAGCCGCCTTCACCACGTTGCTGGTGAACACGCCCGCTGCCCTGCAGGGCGTGCGGCTGAACACCATCGCCATGTCCTTCCTGTTCTGATATTTGACCTGCGCCTCGGCGCCTGCCGCTTCAAATCCTTTCGCCGCGGTCACCCCGCCTGTGATGTGTTTCATATCCACCTCGTTTTTCCGCCGCCCTATGGGCGGCCTTTATTCAAAGGAATTGGCTGCAAGGCCAATTCACAGGACGAAAGCTGCAGGCTTTCGTCCGCCTCGTTTTTCCGCCGCCAAAGGCGGCATTCCATTATTCATTAAACCGCTCTATGTTTTTCTCATTCAGGACGAAATCGTAATAGTTCAGATCCTCCCGCTTCGTCCAGCCGATGGTGCGCCAGAACATGTTGCCGATGTCGTTTCTGGTAAACGCGATCAGGGAGACCTTGCTGATGTTTTCCGCCTTCAGCGCGTTCATGCAGAACACCACCATGGACTTTCCGATGCCGCGCATCCGGTATTCCGGGTCCACACATACATGGTACAGGCAGCCTCTCCTGCCGTCGTGTCCGCACAGGATCGCGCCGACCACCTTTCCGTCCTCAATGGCGACCACGCTGGTATCGGGATTACGTTTCAGGAACCGTTCCACACCTTCTCTGGAGTCGTCAATGCTCCGGATGGAAAAGCCCTTAATCTTATGCCACAGGGCGCTCACATTTTCATAGTCTTCTATCGTCATTTTTCGCAGCATCAACGTTTCCTCTTTCCTTGCCGCCACCAGGCGGCTTTATTTCAGAAGGAGAACGCCTCTGGCGTTCTCCGGCACGAACCACCGGTTCGTGCCAGCCTCTTTTCCTGCCGCCGTCAGGCGGCATTCTTTTGAATCCTTTGCAGTTTACGCTCTTTGGCCAGATCTGTCAATCCTCCTGCCACCGCCGTGGGTGGTTTGGGATGACATGCCGGATAACAGTTCGCCAACCTGTCAGTAAACCTGTCCCTGCGGTTCCTCTTCCGGCAGGATGATCTTCCAGGCCTCCAGCAGTCTGGGAAGCGTCCAGGCCGCATTCGCCGGGCTGGTGGATGGGAGGCAGACCGCCTCCAGTCCGGTATCCGGGAAACAAAACTTCTGATAAAGCCGGTATGCCGTGCCTCCGTTCGCATACACAGCGCGGATCCTGCTCTTCTTCAGCAATCCGGCGATATCGTTTGCCTTCACGTTCCGGATGGAGCTGTCGCTGGAGCCGACAATCTCACAGGAGGCGATCACATCCCAGACCGCGATCCCGCTCTTCAGAAGCAGCCTCTTCTTTTCTTCCATGGTCTCCGGCGTTTCATTCTTCGTCAGCGCCGCAATCACCTTCCAAAACCGGTTCTGCGGATGTCCATAGTAAAAGTGCTGTTCTCTGGACTTCACAGAAGGAAAGGTTCCAAGGATCAGAATTTTGGAATTTCCATCCCAGACCGGAGGAAATTCATGAACTACTGCTTCCGGAATATGTGCTTCGGGCTTTTTCCCTTTTCCTGTTTCTGCTTTATTCATGCCGATCATTCCGTTTTTCGTTTGCGCCCCCGCTGTCCAGGCCGTCATTATGCCGCACCGATCCCGTTACAGGCGGAGCGCCATTTCCAGCGCAATATGAAAGCTTGTGAACTGATGGTTATGTTCCTCTTCTCCCCCCAGCGTTCTCGCTTCCCATTCCTCCGCATCCAGAAGATCAGAACTGAACAGGAAATAATACAGTTCAAACCCTCTGAAATCACATACCGCCTGAGCTCCGGCGCATTCCATCTCCACGGCAATGCATCCTTCCGCCTTTCTCTTTTCCGGCTTTCACGCAAAGCTTCTGCCGGCCCCGTTATTCCTACGGGAACAGCGGCACCAGCTCCAGGCCCATCGCTTCAGGAAGGCCGAACATCAGATTCATGTTCTGTACGGCCTGCCCGGCCGCTCCCTTCACCAGATTATCCATGGCTCCCATCATAATGACGCGGCCTGTGCGTTCGTCGATCTTAAAGTTCACATCCACATAGTTGCTTCCTTCCACCCAGCGGGTCTCCGGACACACGCCCGCATCCAGAACACGCACGAAGCGCTCAGAAGCATAATATTTCTCATAAGCGGCACGCACCTCCTGTGTGGAAGGCAGGCAGCCGTCTTTTTTCTTTAAGGAAGCATAAGCCGTAATCAGGATTCCTCTGTTCATCGGCACCAGATGAGGTGTGAAGTCTAAGAGTACCGGTTCTTTCGCCGCATAGGAAAGCTGCTCTTCGATCTCCGGCGTATGTCTGTGGTTCGCCACGCCATAAGCCTTGATATTTTCATTCACCTCGCAGAACAGGTTGTTCACCTTCGCCCCTCTGCCCGCCCCGGAGGTACCGCTCTTGGCATCGATGATGATGGTGGACGGATCAATCAGACCTTCCTTTAATAAAGGATAAATGGACAGGGTGGAACAGGTGGGATAACAGCCCGGATTTGCCACCAGACGCGCCCCCTTCACCGCCTCCCTGTTGATCTCGCAGAGGCCGTATACCGCCTCCGGAAGATACTGCGGCGCCGCATGGGTAATGCCGTACCACTTCTCATAAACCTCCTTATCCTTCAGCCGGAAGTCCGCGCTCAGATCCACAATCTTCGTCTGTTCCAGAATCGCGTCATTCACCAGCGATGCGCACAGCCCCTGCGGCGTCGCCGTGAAAATCACATCCGCCTTTGCCGCAAGCTCTTCCATATTATCATCCATGCAGGAAGCGTCCACCAGTTCGAACATATTCCGGTAGACATCCGCGTATTTCTGATCGATATAGCTTCTGGAGCCGTACCAGACGATCTCCGCCTCCGGATGCGCAAGGAGCAGCCTGACCAGCTCCCCTCCCGCATATCCTGTCGATCCAATAATTCCTGCCTTTATCATCTGTCGATCCTTCCTTTCCTAAAAAATACTTTTTCGTTTCAGAACAGGTGCAATCCTTTTCAGTATAATCAGAAAAATCCCCGCTGACAATCCTTATTTCCCTGATTTCTCCGGCATGAAAGGCCGAAAGCCCGCCCAGTTTTACAGATGCTCCCTGGCCTTTTTGATCCTATACCCTTTCGTTTCGCATAATTATACGTCTATATGGAATATTATGCAATACCTTTTTCCTGCTAATTTTCTTTTCTTTTTCCAAAAAAGTTCCCGATTTATCTGAAAATCTCAAGAAATTGTACTTTTATTTTTCTTTCATTATATTTTCCCATTTTATTTCTTCTGTATAAAATGACGGAAATCGCTTTGCTTTTATGCATATTTTTTCACTTGCAATGCAAAAGGTTTTGTTGTATATTAGTTGAGAGTTAAGCGCCGCTCAAGCGGGAGCAAGGTACATTTAGAATGTCGCCTGCGGCGGCAAATGGAGGTAAATATGAAAGAAAAAGTAATCCTCGCCTATTCCGGCGGACTGGACACCACGGCAATCATTCCGTGGCTGAAAGAAAATTTTGACTATGAAGTAATCTGTGTCTGCATCGACTGCGGCCAGGAAGAAGAACTGAACGGTCTGGAAGAGCGCGCCAAATTCTGCGGCGCATCCAAGCTCTACATACTGGACGTTGTAGATGAATTCTGCGACGAATACGTGATGCCCTGCGTGAAGGCACACGCCGTTTATGAAAACAAGTATCTGCTCGGCACTTCCATGGCAAGGCCTCTGATCGCCAAGAAGCTGGTGGAAATCGCCCGGAAGGAAGGCGCTACTGCCATCTGCCACGGCGCTACCGGCAAGGGGAACGACCAGATCCGTTTTGAACTCGGCATCAAGGCCCTGGCTCCGGATATCAAAATCATCGCCGCCTGGAGAAATGACAAATGGACGCTGGATTCCCGTGAGTCCGAAATCGAATACTGCAAAGCTCATGGCATTGACCTTCCCTTCTCCGCAGATTCCAGCTACAGCCGCGACCGTAACCTGTGGCACATCAGCCATGAGGGACTGGAGCTTGAAGATCCGGCCAATGAGCCCAACTATGACCATCTGCTGGTTCTGGGCACCACTCCTGAAAAAGCTCCTGATGAGCCCGAGTATGTGACCATGACCTTTGAAAAGGGTACTCCCACTTCCATCAACGGAGAGAAGATGAAGGTTTCCGATATCATCCGCAAACTCAACGAGCTGGGCGGCAAACACGGCATCGGCATCGTGGACATCGTGGAAAACCGTGTTGTCGGCATGAAATCCCGCGGCGTTTACGAGACTCCCGGCGGAACCATCCTGTATGAAGCCCATCAGCAGCTTGAGGAACTGATCCTCGACCGCGAGACCACCACCATGAAACTTGACATGGGCAACAAGTTTGCCCAGATCGTTTATGAAGGAAAATGGTTCACTCCTCTGCGTGAAGCAGTGCAGGCCTTCATTGAGAAGACCCAGGAATATGTAACCGGAGAAGTGAAGTTCAAACTCTACAAGGGAAACATTATCAAGGCCGGAACCACTTCCCCTTATTCCCTGTATAACGAGTCCATCGCCTCCTTCACCACCGGAGATCTGTACGACCATCACGATGCAGAAGGCTTCATCAACCTGTTCGGCCTTTCCTCCAAGGTGCGCGCCATGAAGCACCAGGAGCTGGAAAAGGAAAACAAATAACTTTCGATCATACCAGAACACATTCTCAACGGATGACGCGACATGCGCGCCATCCGTTGTTTTTCCTGTTACAGTTCACTCGTCCGCCAGAACCAGTGGTGTGAACTGCAACTTCCTCTCATCCAAAGGAGAATTTCCATATGAATGTTATTTTCATTCTGGCGCTTTATGTTATAATAGTAAATATAGTGGGTTTTGCCGAAATGGGCATTGATAAGCGGCGTGCCAGAAAAGGAGCATACCGGATTCCGGAAGCCAATCTCTTCCTTACAGCGATCATCGGAGGAAGTATCGGCTGTATCATCGGCATGTATGCTTTTCGACATAAAACCAGACACAGAAGCTTCGTTTTCGGAATGCCCGCCATCCTGATCGTGCAGCTGGCAGTCCTGGGCTATCTCCTCTTTGCCGCTCCGATCCGCTTCACTTTCATGTAAACCGGGACGCTTTCCCGGAAAAAGGCACTGCAAAAGCCGCCTTCGGCGGCGGAAAGAAGAGGCCGGCTCGAACCTTTGGTTCGCGCCGAAGAATGACTTCGTCATTCTTCTCCTGATTAAATGCCGCCTTCGGCGGCGGAAAGAAGAGGTAATTATGCATCTTGCGGTATGCGACGATAACATAGCGGACAGAAAACAGATGGAACGGCTTCTTGGCCGTGAATCAGACAGGCGATTGAATACCACCGGCGTTCTGTATGTGGATTCCTTCGGAAACAAGGAAGCCATTCTGACAACCCCCATGATATACGACGGACTTTTCATCGACATGATGGAAGCAGGGAATGACGCTGTAGAAATCGCGAACATGCTCCGGGCGGACGGCGCCGTTCTCCCCATCGTGTTCTGCTGTTCCAAAACCGATTATCGGAAGTCCCCTTCCCTGCCGGATAACTGTTTCTTTCTGGACAAGCCAATTAATCCTTCCCAGCTTTCAGCCATGTGCGACCAGCTGCTTTCCATCAAAAACAGCCAGGTCAAACGGTTTGAATTCCGTTCTCTCACAGAGACCTTCTATCTGGAGGAAAAAGACATCATGTACGCCTGGCCGGTGGATGAACAGACAGTCCGCATTCGTCTTATGGACGGAACCGAAAAGACCTCTGTGTCCACCCTCCTGAATTTCTGTGCCAATCTGGGTTTCGACGTAGACAGTTCCAACCGGGGCATTGTTAAGGCGGATATCGGCTATATCCGTATCAGCCCATCCGGTCGTCTCGCCATGATCGGCTGTTCCTGTACCGTGAGCCTGCAGGATGTGGAAAAAATCGGTTTCTTTGATCTGACCATGAAGGACGGACACAAATTTAAAATATCCCCTTCCAGCAGGAAAACGCTTCAAAACGCGAAGAATGCGGTGAAGGAATAAATTTTTGCCGGATAATGGTTTCGCCATTATCCGGCATTTTCAGTCTTGCGTTTTACGCAGGAGGCATACCGTCTCCACATTCCCCGTCCAAGGAAACATGTCCACGCAGCAGGCGCGCTCCACCTGGTATCCGCTCGCAGTGAGTACCTCCAGATCCCTTGCCAGGCTGGTGGGCTTGCAGGAAATATAGATCATCCGTTCCACGCCGTAGCGGATGATTTTCTGCAGTGCTTTGGGATGGATACCGTCGCGGGGCGGATCCAGGATGATGAAATCCGGCTTCTCCTCGATCTCATCCAGGACTTTCAGCACATCGCCGGCAATGAACTCGCAGTTGGAAAGCCCGTTTTCCTTCGCATTTTCCCGGGCGGCCTCCACCGCCTCCTCCACGATCTCCACACCGATCACCTTTCCTGCTGCGGGGGCCATCATCTGCGCGATGGTTCCTGTGCCGCTGTAAAGGTCATATACCACGCAGTCCTTTTTCCCGAGATCTCCTATGTAATCCCGTGCCGTCTGATACAGCACCTGCGCGCCGTAGCTGTTGGTCTGGAAAAAGGAGAAAACGGAAATCCGGAAACGCAGTCCCAGAAGCTCCTCGTAGAAAAAGTCCTTGCCGCGCAGAATCCTCGCCTCATCGCTCTTCACCACATCCGCCACAGAATCGTTCCGTATGTGAAGAATCCCTGCAATTTTTCCCTCCAGCGCCAGGTTTTCCAGCATGGCTGCAAAGCCCTCCAGAAGCGTCTCTTCCTTCTGTGCGTCCATCTGGGAGGTGGTGACCAGTGCGATCAGAAGCTCCCCGGTAAGAGAAGCCTTTCTCACAAGCAGATGCCGCAGATAACCCACATGGCTGAGCCGGTGAAAATAAGGGATTTCCTTTTTCTGAAAATAAGAAAGCGTTTCCCGAAGAATTCTGCGGTAGTCCTCATCCACAATCTGACAGCCGGTCACCGCCACAATGTCATAAAAGCCTCCCCGCTTGTGCAGCCCAAGGCTTAAGGGACCGTCCTTCACTTCATCTCCAAAGGAGAATTCCATCTTATTGCGGTAGGCATACGGCCTGGGGCTGGGCTTGATGGGTTCAAACGACCAGGGGGCTTCCTGACCGGAGAGAGCCTCCTCAAGAAGTTCCCTGACCTGGACCTCCTTCAATGCGAGCTGCTTTTCATAGGGAAGAGACAGATAAAGACAGCCGCCGCAGCTTCCGAAATGCGGACAGGGTGCCGCCACTTCATCAGGTGAAGGCGCAAGCAGCTTCAGCGCACGCCCCTCTCCCTTTCCCTTCCGCACCTTTGTGATTCTTACGGAAAGCTTTTGTCCGGGAATCACGTTTTTTACCGTCGCATATTCCGCTTTATCCTCTTCTGCCTCAGAGGAGGCTCCCAGCGCAGGGATCACGTTCTCTTCCGCCGCTGTCCGCAGGCTTTCTTCCGGCGGCTCCTTAACCACAGGCAGGAGCCGTACGCATCCCTTGTTGGGGAACTTCACCTGTTCCACGATTCCCTCACGAATTTCTCCCTTTTTCATCCGTCCACAGTTTCCTTTCTTGCACAAAAAACGGGATACCGGACGGCATCCCGTTTTCAAACTTTTCCATCTTGTACAGGACCCGGACTCTTACTCTTCGGTCTCTTCGTCCGAATCTTCCTTCTTGTCTTTTGCTTCGCTATCCTTCGTCCCGGCAGTTTCCTCATCCTCGAAGAACTCGTCGTCGAAGTCATCGTCAAAATCGTCATCAAAATCCTCCAGATAATCCGGAGTCAGGTAACGGTATACCGCGTATGCAATGCCGGCAATCGCCGCGATCGCACCGATAATTGCAAGGACCCAGAGAAGCGTATTTCCGTTGTCCTTTCCGTCTTCCTTTTTACCAAGCAGATCGTTCATTTTCATCATTTCCAACACCTCTTCCAGTTTTCCCATGCCAACCATCCTTTCTACCGTATAGTATGCGCCATGACGCATTCCTGAATACTGTATTATCATACCACTTTTTACAAATCTTTACTATAAATTTTTCATGAAATTAGGATGAATTTTTCACTTTCAGATTTTCTTCAGCTTTGCGAAGGCAGCATACATGATTTTCGTCCCCGCTTTGTCAAAATCCACCGTAACCCGGTAATCCCTCGGCCCGTCCTCAATCGTCCTGACCATTCCTTCCCCGTACTTCATATGGCGCACCCGGTCTCCTTCTCCATATTCCAGTGCTGCCGCCTTGCCCTGGCCGCCGCGGTTCAAACCGTTCACTCCGGAAAGGCTGTCCAGGCCGCGGGCAATAAAGGGCCTGTTCTCCTCCGCCGTCTTCTTCGGCTTCACCACCGCCCTCGGACGAAAATCCGTCACTGCAGCCGTTCCATAGTTTCCTCCATAGGGCGCGCTGCGGAAGCGCTCCCGGATCTCCTGATTTTCTTCAAACTCCTCCAGCTCCGGGGATTTACGGAATACCGGAACTCTTTCATCCATCAGATCCTCCGGCACTTCCCGGATAAACCGGCTGACCGGATTGTACTGCGTTTCCCCGCGCACCATGCGCTGTCTGGCGCAGGTCAGCGTAAGCTCCTCCTTCGCCCGCGTGATTCCCACATAGGCGAGCCTGCGCTCCTCTTCGATGGCGGAAGGATCGTCCGAAGTAATCGTCATATAACTGGGGAAAATGCCGTCCTCCATTCCTGACAGGTACACATACGGGAATTCCAGACCCTTTGCAGAGTGAAGCGTCATGAGCAGCACCCGGTTGTCCGCCCCGTCCACGTTATCCACATCCGCCACCAGCGCCACCTCTTCCAGAAAACCGGACAATGTCGGTTCGTCATGGCTGCTTTCATAGGCAACCACTTTGCTGATGAACTCATCGATGTTCTGAATTCTGTCCTGAGCGTCCTCCTCGTCTGAATCCTCCAGTTCCTTCACGTAGCCGGTACTTTCCAGCACATCCTGCACCAGCTCTTCCAGACTGTAATACGCCATTTTGCTGCGGAAAGCACGGATCATGGTCGTGAAGGGTTTGATCTTTGCCGCACCCTTTCCCACCGCCATAATCTGATCCGCCTCACAGAGCGCGTCAAAAAAGCTGATCGCCCGCCCGTCCGCATAGTCCTGCACCCGCAGGATCGTCGTCGCTCCGATCCCTCTTCTTGGCACGTTGATGATACGCTTCACCGCGAGATCGTCCCTGCCGTTGTCGATGGTTTTCAGGTAGGCCAGAACATCCTTGATTTCCTTTCTGGCATAGAAATTCACACCACCCACCACATCATAGGGAATCCCCTCCATGATGAAACGCTCCTCCAGCAGACGGGACTGGGCGTTGGTACGGTACAGAACGGCAAAATCCCGGTAATCTGCCCCGTAACGCTTCTTCTTCCGCGCGATATCAGATGCGATGAATTCCGCCTCCTCGTACGCGCTGTCAAATCTTCTGAAATGAACCTTCTCTCCTTCTCCCTGATCGGTCCACAGCCGCTTATCCTTCCTGGCCGTATTGTTCCGGATCACCGCGTTCGCCGCATCCAGAATCGTCTGCGTGGAACGGTAATTCTGCTCCAGCTTGACCACCTTCGCCTCCGGAAATACCTTTTCAAAATCCAGAATATTGCGGATATTCGCCCCTCTGAACTTGTAAATCGACTGATCGTCATCGCCGACCACGCAGAGATTTCTGTACTTCCGCGACAGAAGCCTTACCAGCTCAAACTGGGCCGTATTGGTGTCCTGGTACTCGTCCACGCTGATATAGCGGAAACGCTCCTGATAGCTGTCCAGAACATCCGGATTCATCCGGAACAGCTCCACCGTTTTCACAATCAGATCGTCAAAATCCAGCGCATTGTTTTTTTTCAGCGTATCCTGATACTCCCGGTAGGCCTCCGCCACCCGCCTTTTGGAAAAATCCCCCATAGTATTCAGATTGTATTCTTCCGGGGAAATGAGTTCGTCCTTTGCGGATGATATCTCGGAAAGCAGCGCTCTTTCCTTATAGATCTTCGTATCGATATTCAGCCGCTTGCAGATCTCCTTCATCACGCTCTTGGAATCGTCCGTATCATAAATGGTAAAATTGGTATCATATCCAAGCCTGTCAATGTACCTTCTCAGGATCCGTACGCACATCGAGTGAAAGGTGGAGACCCAGATACTTTCCGCTCCAAAGCCCACAATGGAATCAACCCGCTCCCGCATCTCTTCCGCCGCCTTGTTTGTGAAGGTAATCGCAAGGATGTTCCATGGATTCACATGCTTTTCTTCAATCAGATACGCAATCCGCTGCGTCAGCACACGCGTTTTTCCACTCCCTGCACCTGCCAGGATCAATACCGGCCCTTCCGTCTGAAGCACTGCTTCCCGTTGTCTGTCATTCAGCATATCCAAATTTACCATTTTCTTTTCTCCGTTTCCTGACAATACAGGCTTCTCATTTCTTCTATGGCTGACCGCCGTTCTTTTGTCGAACCAATGGTTTCTTTAATCTATATCCATCCACATTACTGCGTCTGTCTCTTTAAAGAGAAGCTTTCAGCAGATTTCTGTTTTCCGTACTCTGTCCCCAGGCGTCAAGCGCCAGATTATAGGTGCTTTCCACACGGTCAGACAGTTTTTTCAGCTCCTTGTGAATCTCGTTCTGTCCATGACGGAGAGCCGAGCAGTAAGACTCCACCTTCTCCAGCCGAAGTTCCATCCCATCCTGGCGCTTCTCCAGGGCGTCGAACCTCGCGTCCATTCCGTCCAGACGCTTTTCCACGGCGTCGAACCTCGCGTCCATTCCGTCCAGACGTTTCTCTACGGTATCAAATCTTTCGTCTATTCCGTCGAACCTGCTGCCGATCCAGGCATCCAGCTTTTTGTCCATCATATCGGATATCGCATGCAGCAATTCCTGATTATCCATAAGCAATTCCTCCCCGCTAAGCGATCATACCACAAAAGAAATGGAAAGTCTATGCAATTTCCAAAGACCAAAACCTGTATTCTGTTTCCCAAATTCATGGAAATTAGGATAGATAAAAAGAATTCGCTTCACCTGCGATCCTGCGTCTGCAACAGAAAATTGCAGTCATAGATAATTCACAGAATCGTTGATCAGGAGAAACAAAATGGAGCATACGGGATTCGAACCCGTGACCTCCACACTGCCAGTGTGGCGCGCTCCCA
>UQVK01000069.1 GCA_900544445.1 uncultured Lachnospiraceae bacterium | reverse complement strand
GAATACGGGAAAGACGCGCAGGTGATTTTAAAACCCCATCCCAGGGACATACTGGATTATGAGAAGCTCTTTTCCGATTACGTGGTTCTTCCCGGGAAATTTCCCATGGAAATGATGAATTTCCTTCCGGATTTTCAGGTGGAGAAGGTGATTTCCGTTTTCACGGTGACGGACGCCATTCATTATGTGAAGGAAAAGATATATCTGGGCGAAGATTTCATGGACCAATATGAGGCTCCGGAAATCCACCGGCAGAACGAAGCGATATAAAAAAGGAGCGGCATTCGGATATGCGGAAAATACTGAAGAAAATGAATATCCTGCTGGACGGCAGGCAGAAGGCGAAAATGGGCGGAATCATCGTGCTGATGTTCATCGGCGCCCTGCTTGAAGCGTGCAGCATCGGCCTGGTCATCCCGGTGATCCAGACGCTTCTGGACCCGGAAGAGGTGACAGGAGACGGCTATCTGGGAAACCTGTACCGTTTTCTGGGGATGAAGAGCACCTCCCAGTTCACCATTCTGATGCTGTCGGCGATCATCGCGGCCTTTGTCCTGAAAAATGTATTCCTCTATTTTCAGAACGTGGTGCAGCTCCGTTTTGTGTACACGAACCAGTTCGCCACCTCCCGCAGGATGATGATCAATTTCATGCAGCGGCCCTATGAATATTATCTGAATGCGGACACCTCCGTGATCCAGAGAAGCATCACCTCGGACGTGAACAACATGTACGGGCTGATCCTGGCCTGCCTTCAGCTGACCAGCGAGGTGGTCATGTTCGTGATTCTGACCATCGTGCTGATGGTGCAGGATCCGCTGATGACGGTGGTGATTGCGGCTCTGCTGGTGGCGGTGCTTCTTATCATCAAAAATATTTTAAAGCCCATCATGAAGAAGGCGGGCGAGGAGAATCAGGACTATTACAGCGGTCTGTACAAATGGATCGACCAGTCGGTGATGGGGATCAAGGAGATCAAGATCGCCAACCGGGAGAGCTATTTCATCAATGAATACGCCAAATGCGGGGCCGGCTATGTGGGCGCGGTGCAGAAGTACAATATCTACAACTCCACCCCCAGGCTCCTGATCGAAACGGTCTGTATCGCCGGGCTGATGCTGTATCTGATCTTTCAGATTATGGCCGGCGGGGACATGACGGAGATGGTGGCGCAGATTGGCGTGTTCGCGGTGGCGGCCATGCGGCTTCTGCCCAGCGCCAACCGGATCAATAACTATCTCACCTCCATTTCCTATTTCGAGCCGTTTTTCATGGGCGTGAGCGATAACCTCCAGGAGGAGATCCATGACGGCAGCGTGGACTATGACGCTGAGACCTATCTGCAGAAAAAAGAGGTGGAGAAGCTTCCGGTGCATGAAAAGATCGAGCTGAAAAACATCGTCTATCATTATCCCAACAGCGAGGTGCTGATTTTTGACCATGCGGATATGACCATTCCCGTGGGAAGCTCCGTGGGCGTGGTGGGAACCTCCGGCGCGGGAAAGACTACCATCATCGACATTCTTCTCGGCCTTCTGAACATTCAGGAGGGACAGATTCTGGCGGACGGCGTGGAGGTGCGGGATCACTATGAAGAATGGCTGAAAAATATCGGCTACATTCCCCAGACCATCTTCATGATCGATTCCTCCATCCGCAAGAACGTGGCCTTCGGCGTCCCGGATGAGGAAATTGACGATGAAAAGGTGTGGCAGGCTTTAAGGGAGGCCCAGCTGGACGAATTCGTGCGCAGCCTTCCGGAGGGGCTGGATACCAGCATCGGAGAGAGGGGCATCCGTATCTCCGGCGGACAGCGGCAGAGGATCGGCATTGCAAGGGCGCTGTTCGAGGATCCGGAGGTGCTGGTGCTGGATGAGGCAACCTCCGCGCTGGACAATGAGACGGAGGCGGCGATCATGGATTCCATCAACCACCTGCACGGAAAGAAGACCCTGATCATCATCGCTCACCGCCTGCAGACCATCGAGAAATGCGACATGGTCTACCGGGTGGAGGGAGGACAGATCAGACGGGAGCGGTAACGGCGTGAATGCGCGGAAAGGAAGCAGAATGGTTTCAGGCAGAAAAAGACAGGCGAATTTTGAATTGCTCCGCATACTGGCCATGCTGATGGTGGTCGTGATGCATTTTCTGGCACAGACGGAAGCGCTGCCCGCGGCAGGAGCGGGACGGTTTCCCACGGAGCGGGAGATTTTCGGCGTGCTTCTGGAATCCTTCTGCATCGTGGCGGTGAATGTCTATGTGCTGCTGAGCGGCTATTTCCTTTCGGAAAAGGCATTTTCCTTCCGGAGGCTCTTAAACCTCCTGCTTCAGATTCTGTTTTATACCCTGCTGATTCCGGCCGTTCTCGCCCTGGCCGGGCAGCTTGCCTGGCAGGAGGTTCTGAATCCCTATCACCTGTGGAACTGTCTGTTCCCGGTGGAAAGCGGCCACTACTGGTTTGTGACCGCCTATGTGGTCATGCTTCTCTTTTCTCCGGTGCTGAACGCGGCGGTGTGCACGCTTTCCCGCAGGCAGCTGAAGGCGGTCATTCTGCTTCTGCTGGTGTTTTTCAGCTTTGGAAAGAGTCTGAGCATTCTGCCCTTCGGCACGGACCGGTACGGGTATGATTTCGGCTGGTTCTGCTGTCTGTATCTGATTGCGGCCTACCTGAGAAAGTACGGGAGCACCTTCCTCTATGGAAAAAAGAGGGGAGCGGCACTCTATCTGCTGTCCTGTGCGGGAGTGGCCGCGGTTTCCCTGGTCTGCCTGTATGTGTGCGGACGGACGGGGGCGCTGGAGTATTATGCCTCGGTTCCCTTCCACTATAATTTTCTCCTGTGTCTGACAGGGGCGCTGGGACTGTTTTCCTTTTTCGCGGGGCTGAGGCTCCCGGAGGGCGCTGCGGCGGAGGCCATACGGCGGATTTCACCTGCCGTGTTCGGCGTGTACCTGATTCATGAACACGTGGATGTGAGTTCTCGCTGGGCCATGTGGATTGTGGGGGATGTTTCAGAGCATTTCTGGGGATATCTGATCCAGATGACGGAGAGCGTGCTTCTGGTGTTTCTGGTATCGGTCTGCATCGACCTGCTGCGGGCCAGGCTGTTTGATATTGTGGGAAGGGCTCTTTCGCGCACAGGGGTGGGAGGGCGTCTGAAGCGGCTTCTCGACAGGCTGGAGGAGATGATGGGATGAAAAAAATCGGATACGCTTTCAAAACATGGCAGAGCTGGCTGTTTCCTCTGATTCTGCTGATATATCCCCTGCTGTGGGCAAACCAGGGTATCGATGTGTCGGACCCTACCTACAGTCTGACCAACTTCCGCTTTTTCCCGGAACTGGCCGGAACCTGGCCCATCGCTACCTGGCTTGCCAATGTGGCGGGCTTTCTTCTCATGAAGCTTCCGTTTGGGGGAACCCTGCTGGGAATGAATCTCTACACCCGGCTGTTCATCAGCGCCATGGCCCTTCTCGCCTATTTTTTCCTGCGTGGGAAGATGCCGGCGTGGATGGCCTTCGCGGGGGAAATCATCGCCATCAGCTTCTGCTGGTGCCCTTCCACGATCCTGTATAATTATCTGACCTATTTTCTGTTTCTGGCGGGATGTATCTGCCTGTTCCGCGGTCTGATCTGGGAGAGAAAGGGGCTTCTGATTGCCGCCGGCGTCTGTCTGGGGCTGAACGTGGCCGTGCGTACGCCGAACGCCCTGGAGGTGGTGCTGATTCTGGCGGTGTTCTGGTATGGGAAGCTTTGCCAGGACGCGCCTGCCAAAATATGGAAGAATGTGCTCTGGTGTGTCTGCGGTTTTTTCGCAGGCTTTCTCGCCGCCTTTGCAGGCATCTGCATCCAGTACGGGCCGGCCGCTTATTTCGGCATGTTCACGGGTCTTTCCGGCTATGCGGGCACGGATGAGACCTATTCGGCCCTTTCCATGGTAACCTCGGTGCTGTCCGCCTATGGGGGAACGCTCCAGTGGGTGATGACGCTGGTGGTCTGCTGGCTGGCCGGCTGGATTTTCTTCCGGTTTCTGCCTGAGCGGCTGAAAAGCGTGGGCAGAGTGATATATGTCTGCTGCATTCCCGTACTGATCCGGCTGTTCTGGGGCAGGGGAATGTTCACCTTTACTTATTACAATTACCGCAGCATCTATGAGTGGGGGATGCTGCTTCTGTATCTGGCGCTGGCCGCCTGCGTGCTGGTGATGGCGGACTCCCGCGCTTTCCGGAGGGAACGGCTGCTGGCGTGCATCATCCTGCTGGTCGTTCTGGTGACGCCCATAGGGAGCAACAATGGAACCATGCCCGCCCTGAACAATCTGTTCCTGGCGGCCCCATTCACGCTCTGGACCTTCTGGCGGCTGCTTTCCCGGAATCGGAAGCGGGCGTTCGCTTTTCCCGCCGCCGCCCTGGTGACGGCCGTGTTTGTGATGACGGCGGTGCAGGGAGTGGACTTCCGCGCCTGTTTTTCCTTCGGAGACGGGATTTATGGGGAAAAAAGGGATGCAAAAGTGGAAAACAGTGCTATACTGACAGGTATGAGGACGCGGGAGGAAAATGCAGAAAGCCTGTCGGGGCTGACGGCCTTTGCGAAAGAGCAGTCCCTTGAGAGGACATCTCTTGTCACCTTCGGCAGCGCACCCGGACTTCATTTTATCCTGGACATGCCCCCGGCCATCTCCCATTGCTGGCCGGATCTGGACACCTATCCTGCCGCACAGATGGAGGAGGAGCTGAACGGGCTTCTTACCTTCGGGGAAGCGCTCCCCGTGGTGATCGTTTATAAGGAAAACGGAGAAATGCCGGAGGAGACGGAAAAATGGAAGACGCTGACAGCCTGGATGGAAGAAGGCGGCTATGGACTCGTCTTTGAGAACGGGGGCTATCAGGTATATATGGAAAGCTGAGAAAAGGAAGGAAACGCTTATGATCAATTTTAACGTACCCCCCTTTACGGGAAAAGAGATGGATTATATCAGACAGGCTGTGGAGAACCAGAAAATCTGCGGCGACGGGGAATTCACGAAGAAATGCAGCGAGTGGATTGAGGAACGTACCGGCACGGCGAAGTGCCTGCTCACCACCTCCTGTACCCACGCCACGGAGCTGGCGGCGCTGCTTACCGGGGTGGGGCCGGGGGATGAGGTGATCATGCCTTCCTATACGTTCGTATCTACGGCGGACGCCTTTGTGCTGCGCGGGGCGACTCCGGTGTTCGTGGATATCCGTCCGGATACCATGAATCTGGATGAAAAGCTGATCGAGGACGCCATCACGGAGAAGACCCGGGGAATCGTTCCGGTTCATTACGCCGGGGTGGGCTGCGAGATGGACGAGATCATGGATATTGCAAGAAGGCATCACCTGTTCGTGGTGGAGGATGCGGCGCAGGGCATTCTGGCGGAATATAAGGGGCGGGCGCTGGGAACCATCGGGGATTTCGGCTGCTTCAGCTTCCATGAGACCAAGAACGTAAGCTGCGGAGAGGGCGGCGCGCTCCTCATCGCCCATGAAAAGGACATCGAGAACGCGGAGATCTTCCGGGAAAAGGGGACGGACCGGAGCAAGTATTTCCGCGGCCAGGTGGACAAATACCGCTGGCAGAACTACGGATCCAGCTACCTGCCCAGCGAACTGAACGCGGCCTATCTCTACGCCCAGCTGGAGCTGGCGGATCAGATCACGGCGGCACGACTTTCCATCTGGAATCAGTACCGGGAGGAGCTTTCCTGTCTGGAGCAGGCGGGCCTGATCGAGTTTCCTTTTGTGCCGGAGCACTGTAAGCATAACGGCCACATGTTTTATATCAAGACGAAGGACATGGCGGAACGGACGGCGCTGATCGATTTCCTGAAAAAGAACGACATTCTGGCAGTGTTCCATTATGTGCCGCTGCACTCCGCCCCGGCCGGCCTGAAGTTCGGGCGCTTCCACGGGGAGGACCGCTACACCACGAAGGAAAGCGAACGCCTGCTTCGCCTGCCGCTCTATTACGGGCTCAGTGAAGATCAGGTGAGCTATATTTCCGGTAAGGTAAAGGAATTCTATGGTCATTAAGAGAAGCGCTTTCACCGCTTTTTTGAAAAAAAGAGAAAACTGGCTGATTCCGGCCTTCTGCTGTCTGGTGTTGTTTCTCGGAACCGGGATGGCCTGGGATTACTATTTTGACTTAAACGACGATGTGCTGATCCGGGACATCCTTTCCGGCGTATATACGGGAGAGCCGGAGGCGCTGACCGCTCAGCTTCTGTGGCCCCTGTCCGCCCTGCTTGCCGGGCTGTACCGGGTGCTTCCCGGCGTTCCGGTGTTCGGCGCCTTTCTCTGGCTCTGCCAGGCGGGAAGCATCTTCCTGATCCTGAAGCGGAGCCTGGACGCTGTGAGCGGATCGGCGGCTCCGGGCAAAATCCGGGCAGCCGGAACCTTTTCCGTGAGCGGATCGCTGAAAAAGCTGTGCCTGAGTCTGCTGGAAACCCTGCTGATCGCGGCCTGTCTGCTGTACCATCTGGTGTTTGTCCAGTATACGGTGACGGCCGGGCTGCTGGCGACGGCCGCCATTTTTGCCTTCCTGACTGTAAGGGAACGGGAGAGCGAGCGCGCCGTCACCTTCTGGCTCCGCTGCCTGCCCGCCGCACTGCTTTTCTGGCTCGCCTTCTGCCTGCGCAGTGAGATGGGGCTGCTGCTTCTGCCGCTCGCAGGCGTGGGGGGCATCTGGAAATGGGCCGCGCGGGCCATGCGCGGACCCGTTTTCACCGGACGGAATGCGGCTTCCTTCCTGGGGCTGTTCGGCCTGATTCTGGCAGGGGTTCTTGCCTGCTTCGGAGCGGACCGGCTGGCCTGTTCGGATCCGGAGTGGCAGGAATTTGAAGCCCTGTTTGACGCGAGAACGCAGGTTTATGATTTCTATGACGCCTCCCTGCGCTCTTTTGAGGAAAACCGGGAATTTTATGAAGGGCTGGGACTGACGGAAACCCAGTGTGAGCTGCTGGTCAATTATAACTACGGGGCGGACGACGCCATCGACGCGCAGGTGATGGAACAGATCGCGGCCTACGGAAGGAAAACCCGGGGCGCCTTCATGCACAGCCTTTCAGAAGGCGTCTGGCTGTATGTGCAGCGGCTGAAAAACAACCGCTCCATCGTTCCTGACGATCAGCTTCCCTGGCTGGCTTTAGAGGGCGGATTTGCGGCGCTGCTTCTGGCTGCGGCTTTTGTCAGATGGAGAGCAGCGCGGAAACAGAAGAGGCAGGAGCGGGATGGCGGGAACGAAAGGGAATGGAAGGACAGGAAAGCGTTCCCGAAAGAAAGCGGCATCCTCTGGAAGCTTCTGCTTCTTGGCGCGGTAAGAAGCGGCCTGTGGATGTATCTCATCCTGCGGGAACGGGTGCCGGAGCGGATCAGCCATCCGCTCTACTTCTGTGAACTGGTGATGCTGGCCTGGCTGTTTCTGGATACGGTCTGCGGAATGCGGCAGATTTCCGGACAACAGTCTTCCGGATGGCAGACTTCCGGCCCGGAAGGTCTGCCCGTCCGTGTCATCCGCATTGCAGTTCTGGTGCTTTCTCTGGCTGCCGTGGTCATCTGGCTTCCTCAAGAGGCGGAACGCACGGATGCGGAATACGCCCGCAGGGAACAGGGGAACGCGGTGAATCTGGCGGCCCTTTCCCGCTACCGGCAGGAGAACCTGTATCTGGCGGACGTGATGTCCACGGTGGATTTTTCAGAGAAGCTGTTTACGGAAAAAATCAGGCCGGGCAATTATGACCTGCTGGGCGGCTGGATGTGCAAGAGTCCGCACAGCGAGAAGAAGCTCGCCGCCTTCGGTTATGAAAGCATGGGGCAGGCCGTTCTCTCAGGAGAAAATGTCCGGTTTGTGGGAGAGGCGGACACCGACTGGAGTTGGCTGACCGAGCTGCTTGCGGAGCATGGCGGAAACGGGGAGCTCGTTCTGGAAGAAGAGATCACGGCGGAGGGAAGGAGCCTGTACATCTGGCGGCTGGAACGAAACTGAAACCGCCGGAGCGGACCGGGCAGGAGGCGAAGCTTTATTACGTTGCGTTCTGTTACGTTCCGAAATGAGGATTGTTATGAAGGATATAAAACAGGAAGAAAGAATGGATCTTGGGCCGGTTTACCTGCGGCCGATTACCCTGGAGGATACGGACCGGATCATCCGGTGGCGCAATTCCGACCGGGTGAGAAAGAATTTCATCGATCAGAGGCCATTCACCAGACAGGGACATCTGAACTGGCTGGAAACCAGAGTGGCGACGGGAGAGGTGGTCCAGTTCATCCTCTGCGAGACGGAGACAGACAGGCCCGTGGGAAGCGTTTATATCCGGGATGTTGACCGGAAAAACCGGAAGGGCGAGTACGGAATTTTTATCGGAGAGGCAGACGCGGCGGGAAAGGGTTATGGCACGCTGGCTGCGAAGGGAGCCATTGCCTATGCCCGCAGCGAGCTGAAGCTGCATAAACTTTCCCTGCGGGTGTTCGCGGATAATGCGGCGGCGGTGAGAAGTTACGAAAAGGCCGGTTTTCACCGGGAAGCCCTTTTACAGGACGAGATCAGGAATGAGGACGGCAGCTGGCGGGATCTGATCCTGATGGCGGTTCTGTTTCCGGAATCATCGGAATCTATGGAGAAGTAAGAGAAAGATATGAAGAAACTGATCAGCATTGTGATCCCCTGCTACCGTTCGGAGACGATGATCGCGGGCGTGGTGGAGGATATTGAGAAGGAAATGAAACAACTGGAGGAGCATTATCGGTATGAGATCATTCTGGTCAATGACAGCTCGCCGGATGGAACCTTTGAGGAAATCCGCAGGCTCTGTCAGGAGAAGGCTTACATCACCGGTGTGAATCTGGCCCGGAATTTCGGGCAGCACGCGGCGCTGATGGCGGGATTCCGGCAGATGAAGGGGGATTACCTGGTGTGCATGGATGATGACGGGCAGACGCCGGCCTCTTCCATCGGAGAGCTGATCCGTGGTCTGGAGGAGGGAAGGGATGTGGTGTATGCAAAATATGAGCATAAGCACCACAACGCGTTCCGTAACTTCGGCAGCAGGGTGAACGACTGGATGCTCTGCTTTATGCTGGGGAAGCCGAAGGATCTTTATATTTCCAGTTTTTTTGCAGCGAAGCGCTTCATCGTGGACGAGATGCTGCGGTATCAGAACGCCTTTCCCTACGTGATCGGCCTGGTGCTGCGGGCGACAAAAAATATTGGAAACGTGACGGTGGAGCATCATGACCGCCGGGCGGGCGAATCGGGCTATACGCTGGGCAAGCTGTTTTCCCTCTGGTTCAACGGATTCACTTCCTTCAGCGAAAAGCCCCTGCGCATCGCAACCATGGTGGGGGTGGGCTGCGCGGCTCTGGGCTTTCTGTACGGCCTGTACACCATTATCAAGAAACTGGTGAATCCGCTGGTTCCTGTGGGGTTCAGCGCCCTGATGTCAGCCATCGTGTTCATCGGCGGCATGTTGATGCTGATGCTGGGCCTGATCGGAGAATACGTGGGGAGAATGTATATCTGCATGAACAATGCACCGCAGTATGTAATACGGGAGATCGTAAAGAATGAGGATGACGGAGAAGAACAATAACGGGCCCCTGACGGGGAAAAAATCCGGCCCGGCCAGCCTTTTGCTCCCCTTTGCAATCACGCTTGGCGGCGTGCTGTTTCTGCCTCAGATGCTCCTTTCGGAAGGGCGCGGCCTGGGCTTTTCCAACAGCTTTCTGTCCGTGGCGGTGTTCCTGCTCGCCTTTCCGGCGGTCAGGCATGCGGAGGAGCGGATGCTTTCGGAAACGGGGGCGGCAGGGAAAGTGAAAGGCGTTCTCACGCTGCTTCTTGCCTTCAGCTTTGTGCTGGCCTGCACTCTGGGAAGCCGGCTGGAGGCGGACGGCTATCTGCTTCTGACCGACTGGAGGCTGTGGCTGTCCCTGCCCTTTCTGACCCTGTTCTTCGCCGCGCTTCTGGAGCGGCTGTACGGGCTGCTGGAAGAACGAATGGCTGGGGATGGAGTGAAAGCGGCGGGCGGAGCGCGGGCCGAAGAACAGGAAGGGGCGGCCGTCCGGAAGGCCGGACTTTTCTCCCGTTGGGAAAACCTGCCCGTGGGGAAGCGGAGACTTCTCGTTTTTCTCTTTTTCCTGATTGTCTGGGGAATCGTGCTTCTTGCAGTGTGGCCGGGCTTCTTCGTCTATGACGCGCAGGAGGAGTTCAACCAGGTGGCCCAGAGGCGGTTCACCACCCATCATCCGCTGCTGCATGTGCTCCTTCTGGGCGGAATCATCAGTGCGGGAAACAAACTGTTCGGAAGCTACAATGCGGGAATCGCCTGCTATATGATCTTCCAGATGACGGTGCTGGCTGTCTGTTTCACCTGGGTGCTGGATTCCCTCAGGAAAAGGGGCGCTCCCCTCTGGCTTCGGGTGGCGGGAACCCTTTATTTTGCGTTTTTTCCGGTGATTCAGATGTATGTGCTCTGCTCCGCCAAGGATACCCTGTATTCGGCGGCAATGCTGGCGGTCATCCTGCTTCTGGTGCAGATGGCAGAGGAGAGAGAAGCGTTCTTTTCGACGAAAAAGAACGTGGCCGCGCTTGCGGGCGCTTTGTGCCTCATGGCGCTGATGCGCCATAACGGGCTGTATATTCTGATTCTTCTGATTCCGGCCATGGCGGCGCTGGCCGGAAGAAAGCAATGGATGCGGGCGGCGCTGGCCGGGCTTTGCGCCCTGATTCTCACGCTTGGCGTCAGCGCCGGGCTGAAAACGGTCTTTCATGCGGAGGATTCGGAAAACCAGGAAATGCTCACCGTGCCCATCCAGCAGCTGGCCCGCACCTGGACGCTCAGCCCGGAGGTATTTACCGAAGAGGAGGAGGAAGTCCTGTTTTCCTTCCTGCCCCGGGAGGCGCTGGAACGGTATACGCCAAAGCTGAGCGACAACGTGAAGATTTCCTTCAACAACGCGGCCTATGCGCAGGATTCCTCCGCCTTCTGGAGGCTCTGGCTGTCCATAGGGGGGAAGGCTCCGGCCTCCTACCTGAACGCCTGGCTGCTCACTTCTTATGGCTTCTGGTATCCGGACGCGGTGCTGGACGGCTATCAGGGCAACACAGTGTTTACCTTCACCTATGGGGAAAGCTCCTATTTCGGTTATGAGACAGAGCTTCCGGGCCAGCGGCACAGCTTCATCCCCTGGCTGGATGCACTGTTTGAAAAGATGAGCCTGGAGCTGTTTCAGCAGCGCGTTCCCGTGCTGTCCATGCTGTTTTCGTCGGGCTTCCTTTTCTGGGTGTACGCGGCGGGAATCGTTTTTTTGTTAAGATGCAGGCGTTTCCGCCAGGCGGCGGCCTTCCTTCCGGCAGGATTAAATTGGCTCACCGTGCTTCTGGGCCCCACCAGCCTGGTGCGCTATGTGCTGATTTTCTGGTTTGCACTGCCTGTTCTGGCACTTGTTGTAAGCCGGGGAAAATTATGCTATACTGAGGAAGCGCCAATTTGACGATATCAAAAAAGGAAATGCAATGAACAGAAAGCTGAAAAAAAGCCGTGCAATCGAATATGCGATCCTGTGCTATGCGGTGGTGCTGATGCTGCTCGTCGGCCCCATCGGGATTCTGGACTCCAGCCGGGTGGCTGCGGGAAACCAGACCACGGCAGGGCAGACGGAACCCGTCGGGCAGGATGACCGGATTCAGCAGGTCTTCATCGCGGACGGCGGATATCTGGAAAGCATCAGCATCTTCGCGGAAAATGACCTTTCCCGTAAGGTGGTGAATCTGTCCATTTCCAATGATCTGGGAGAGACGGTTTTTTCCAGAAACGTGGCGCTGGATACCTATGAGGCTCCGGGATTTTTTACGGTTCCGGTGGAATTTCAGACGGAGGCCGGGAGGGCCTATGTCTGGCAGATCAGTCATCCGGAGGAGGAACTGGTTCTGGGATGGCAGAACACAGGGGAATCCGGACTTACGGTTTACGGAAATTATTATTATGTGGATGAGGACGGGCAGATCCAGGAACAGATCGGGCAGAACATCCTCATGCGCTTTACCTATGCAAATCCATTGAGCCTCTGGAAGAAGGGCGCGCTGATGGCAGGGATTGCCCTGATCGCGGGCTTTTTTGTGCTGCTGACCGAAAATGCCGCCAGAAAGAACCGGAAAAACCGGGAGGTGAAGGTGCAGTGGCTGTTCCGTGCAGTCTGCAATCCGCTGATCGCGGCAGGAGCGGCCGTCTGGCTCGCGGCTGTGCTTCTGTTTGATTATTACGGAGGCGTCCGTTCGGACAAGATGGTGTACTGTGCGGGAATCCTCGTTTTTGCGGCAGTTCTGCTCTATGCGGTAAACGCCAGGCGGGACGATATCAGGCCGCTTCCGCTGGTGGTGCGGGAAAATCTGCTGGACAGGGGGATGGATACCCTCCAGACGGTTTTCTGGGCCGGAGCGCTGTGGGGCTGCATCGATTACATGAACGCGATGTATAATATCTACCAGGCCTATGCGTATCGGAAGGTGCTGATTTTCCTGGGGCTGGTGCTGCTTACTATGTGCGAAAAGAAGGCTTTGCTTCATATCGGAAATCTGATCTGGATCGTGGCTTCCTCCGCAGCGGGCTTTTTCTACTGGCTGCAGTTTCGCGGTGTGGCGGAGCAGGACAGGCTGGCGCGTCTGAACGCCATCCTGTTTGTGGTCGGAGGGCTGGTGCTCATTCAGTTCATTCGGATCTTTGTGAAAAAAAGAGTGAAATGGAAGAAGATTTCTCCATTTTATGCCGGGCTGCTCGCAGTTTTTCTGGCTCTTCTCATCGTGTTCCGCAATACCAGAGGCTGGCCCATTTATCTGGCCGCAGCGTTCGGACTTTTGTATCTGTTCTGTCTTGCGTGGGAGAGAAAGGAACGGTTCCTTCCGGTTTTCTGTAACGGAATCATTCTGAATTTTGTCTGCGCTCTGGTTTTTGCCGTGGCGAGAAGGCCCTTCCGCGCCTGGTATTTTTACCGTTATAATTTCGTATTTCACACGGTGACGGTGACGGCGGCCTACCTGACCCTGGTGCTTGCGGCCCTGTTCGTGCGGCTGCTGGTACGCTATCACCGCTCCCGGAAGCTGTACGCCTGGTGGGGAACCGGCCTTCTGTTCGGCATGGCCGCCTCCCTGCTGATTCTCACCCTGTCCCGGACCGGATATCTGGCGGCGGGAGTGATGGGGCTGGTCATTCTGGTGTTCGTTTCACTCGTCTGTTACCGGGAGAGGCCGGGCGCCTTTTTCACAAAGGCGGGCGTTCTGCTCCTGACGGTGCTGGCCTGTTTCCCTGTGACCTATTCTGCCATCCGGCTGATTCCGCCTCTGTATGATGATCCTTACATCTTCGAGCTGGAAGCGAATTCGGAGGAATGGGCTGTTCATAAGGGCGACCGGGCGGATTCCGAAAACTATATGACCTTCGCCCGTTTTGCCTACTGCTTTGACGGGAAGATTTTTGGCGACGAGCACATGGTGCTGCGGAAATTTGTGGATACCTTCATGGCGGATGCCTCTGCAGAGTCTTCTCGGGAAGACTCCCCGGCGGTGTCCCAGATATATGCGCTGACCGCTTCCGCTTCGGAAAGCGCAGGAGACGTTCTGGCGGATGGAGAGACTGAGACGACTGGGACGACGGAAGCGCAGACGGATTCCGGGACCCAGTCCGGGCCTTCCGATGAGGAAGAGGGCGGCGATATTTCCAACGGACGGATGGCCCTGTTCCGGAGATATATCGCGCAGTGGAATCTGACCGGCCATGAGCTGATGGGCGTTCCGCTGGAGGACGGCACCCTTTCCGTCCACGCGCACAACACCTATCTGCAGGTGATTCATGACCATGGTCTGATCACAGGAGCGGTCTATGTGCTTCTGGGCGTTGTCACGCTGGTGCAGATGCTTCGTTATGCATACTGTAACCTGTACCAGAAGCGCAGAAGGGGGGAGGAGAGGGATGAATACGCGGCGCTGCCGCTGGCTGTCTTCATCGCCTTCGCTGTGGCGGGACTGGTGGAGTGGCTGTTCCATCCCTGCAATCCGATGGGCTTTGCCACCATGGCGGTGCTTGCCCCGCTTCTGACCTTTCAAGAAAAGAGACGTAAACGCAATGAGTGAAAAGGATAAGCCGAAGAAACATTATTTCAATTATCAGCTTCTGTACCGGAGAACGGCGCTGATCATATACGATATTCTGAGCGTCACCGCAGCCAGCTTTCTGGCGCTGCTTCTGCGCTATGACATGCATGTGGACGCCATTCCGGATGAGTTCATCCTTCCCGTCCGGAACTTCCTGCCGCTCAACATTCTGCTGACGCTGCTCATCTTTTATTTCTTCCGCCTGTATCACAGCCTGTGGGCCTTCGCGGGGGAAAACGAAATGCAGAACCTGGTGATCGCCTGCTTCCTGTCCGCCATCGTGTCGGGAATCGGCCTGAACCTGTTCAAAATTTCCAGCCAGCCGGTGCCGGACAGCTACTATTTCATGTATCTGTTCCTGCTGGTCACCTTCATGTTCATCAGCCGTTTTTCCTACCGGTTCCTGCGGAGCCGCAAACACCGGATGCAGAATAAGAAGAACAATATTTCCGTCATGATCATCGGAGCCGGAGAGGCGGGAAACGCGCTGATTAAGGAAATCGTCAGCAGCAATTACAGCACCATGGTCATCCGTTGCATCATCGACGACGATAAACAGAAATGGGGCCAGTTCATTCAGGGCATCAAGGTGGTGGGCGGCCGGGACAAAATCATCGAGTCCGCCGACCTGTACGATATTGACGAAATTTTCATCGCGATCCCTTCCGCGCCCAGAACGGTGATCCGGGACATTCTGGATATCTGTAAGGAGACGAACTGCAAGCTGCGTTCCCTGCCCGGCATGTACCAGCTGGTCAACGGTGAAGTGAGCGTCAGCAAGCTGCGGGACGTGGAGGTGGAAGATCTTCTGGGAAGGGAGCCGATCCGCGTGGATCTGGACTCCATTCTGGGCTATGTACAGAACAAGGTGGTGATGGTCACGGGCGGCGGCGGTTCCATCGGAAGCGAGCTCTGCCGGCAGATCGCCACACATAAGCCTGCCCGGCTGATAATCGTGGATATTTATGAAAATAATGCCTATGATATTCAGCAGGAGCTTCTGCAGCGCCATCCGGATCTGCCGCTCGTGGTGCTGATCGCTTCCGTGCGCAATACGAAGCGAATGAACGCCATTTTTGCGGAATATCGTCCGGATATCGTATACCATGCGGCCGCCCACAAACATGTGCCGCTGATGGAGACAAGCCCCAACGAGGCCATTAAAAACAACGTGTTCGGAACCTGGAAGACGGCTTCCGCAGCAGCCATGAACGGCTGCCGCAAATTTGTGATGATCTCCACGGACAAGGCGGTGAATCCTACCAACATCATGGGGGCCAGCAAGCGGATCTGCGAGATGATCATCCAGACCTTCAACAAGCATTATGAGACGGAATTCGTGGCGGTGCGCTTCGGAAACGTGCTGGGAAGCAACGGCAGCGTGATCCCGCTGTTCAAGAAGCAGATCGCAGCGGGCGGCCCGGTAACCGTCACCCATCCGGACATCATCCGGTATTTCATGACGATTCCGGAAGCGGTTTCCCTGGTGCTTCAGGCCGGAGCCTATGCCAGAGGCGGAGAAATCTTCGTGCTGGATATGGGAGAGCCGGTGAAGATTCTGGACCTTGCCAAAAACCTGATCCGCCTGTCCGGTTACAAGGTGGGGGAGGATATCCAGATCGAGTTCACAGGCTTACGTCCCGGCGAGAAGCTCTATGAGGAGCTCCTGATGGACGAGGAGGGCATGCAGGATACCGCCAATAAGCTGATCCACATCGGAAAGCCCATTGAGCTTGATGAGGATGAGTTTTTCATTCAGCTGAAAAAACTGGAGGACGCGTCCCGCGATGAGGTGGAGGACATCCGCCCTCTGGTGCAGCAGATTGTCCCGACCTATGTATACAAAAAAGATGGAAGGACGGTTAAGGCGGAGCGGAAAGATTGAAAAATGCGCTCGATAGCGCATTTTTCAATCAGGATTTGCGCCGGAGCGGCGCAAATCCCGTTATCACAGCGCCGAACTTGAGGTTCGGCGCGCGTGCCTCAGCAAAGCTTCGGCATGGAGGTAATCATGAAAATACATCATATCGGCTATCTGGTGAAAAAGCTGGAGAAGGCCGCCGCAGAATTTGAGAAGCTGGGCTATGTCCCGCAGGGTGAGGTTACGAACGATACGTACCGGAAAGTGGATATTCTTTTTCTGGAAAAGGACGGCTACGTGGTGGAACTGGTCAGCCCCAACGCTCCGGACAGCGTGGTGTCGGGCCTGATCAAAACCTATAAAAACGCGCCTTATCATCTCTGTTATGTCTGTGAGAATCTGGACGAAGAGATCTCGAAGCTGACCGGAGAGGGGTATGTGCAGATCGATCTGCCCACGCCCGCTCCGGCGATCGGCGGGAAGCGTGTGAGCTTTCTGATGAACCGTTTTATCGGGATGATCGAGCTTCTGGAACAATAGAGACTGCCGGGTTTGTGTCTGCGCGGCATCCGCAGACCCGTTTCGTAAGAAAAAGCCGCACGGAAATGGAGAACAGAACATGGGAAAAGAGAGAATTTATCTGTCTTCCCCCACCATGCACGGGGATGAGCAGCGGTTTGTGAACGAAGCCTTTGAGACCAACTGGATCGCGCCTCTCGGGCCGAATGTGAACGCTTTTGAGAAGGAAATGGCCGAATATACGGGATGCGGTTATGCGGCGGCGCTGAGCGCCGGAACGGCGGCCATCCATCTGGCCCTGCGGCTCATCGGGATTCAGCCGGGGGATGTGGTGTTTTCTTCCGATCTGACTTTTTCCGCCACCTGCAATCCCATCTGCTATGAGAAGGCGGTGCCGGTATTCATCGATGCGGAGGAGCAGACCTGGAACATGGACCCGGATGCGCTGGAGGCGGCCTTTGAAAAGTACCCGAATGCGAAGGCGGTGATCTGCGCCCATCTGTACGGCACGCCCGCCCAGATCGGACGGATCCGGGAAATCTGTGACAGAAGAGGAGTTCCGCTCATCGAGGATGCGGCAGAGTCTCTCGGCTCCACCTTCCAGGGGAAAATGACGGGTTGCTTCGGGGACATCGGAATCTATTCCTTCAACGGAAACAAGATCATCACCACCTCAGGCGGCGGCATGCTGGTTTCTGCAAACGAGGAATATGTGGATCAGGCAAGGTTCCTTTCCACCCAGGCGAGGGATGCCGCCCGCTATTATCAGCATTCCCAGCTGGGCTTCAACTACCGCATGTCCAACATCACGGCCGGAGTGGGCAGAGGCCAGCTCCTTCATATCGAAGAGCACAAGCAAAAGAAACAGGAGATTTACAGGCAGTACAGGGAAGCCTTTGCGGATATCCCGGCCATCACCATGAATCCCATGAACCCGGACGGGGATGCGAACAACTGGCTTTCCTGCATCACTATCGATCCTGCCTGCGGCGTCACGCCGGATCGGGTGATGGACGTGCTTGCCGATGAAAATATCGAGACCCGGCCCATCTGGAAGCCCATGCACATGCAGCCCATTTTCGCGGATGCGGATTTCTTCACGAAGGACGGCTGCGCGAAGGGGGCGGACAGCCGCAGCGTGCAGTCGCTGGATCTGACTGCCGCGCCGGAGAGCGTGGGAGCGAAGATCTTCTATCATGGCCTGTGCCTTCCCAGCGACATCAAGAACACGCCGGAGGACATGGAGCGGATCATCGGCCTGGTGCGCGGACTGTTTGCATGAGGAAAACGGAGCGGCAAAATTCCGGCTGGCAGAAGGGAGGAGCGGATGTTTTACAGAAAATTTGGAAAAAGAGCGCTGGACATTTTTCTGTCCGGCTGCGCGATTCTGGTGCTCTCGCCCGTGCTTCTGATCGTGGCTATTCTGGTGCGGACGAAGCTGGGGAGCCCGGTGCTGTTTCATCAGGAGCGGCCGGGGCGGAATGAGAAGATTTTTACCCTGTGCAAATTCCGCACCATGACGGACGCGCGGGATGAAAACGAGCAGCTCCTTCCGGATTCGGTGCGCCTGACCTCCTTCGGAAAATTTCTTCGCTCCACCAGCCTGGATGAGCTGCCGGAACTGTTCAATATTTTTAAGGGAGACATGAGCATCATCGGTCCCAGGCCGCTGTTGGTTTCCTACCTGCCCTGGTACACCGAAGAGGAACGTCTCCGCCATACGGTGCGGCCCGGCCTGACCGGTCTTGCCCAGGCGTCGGGACGGAATTTTCTGGATTGGGACAGGCGGCTTGCGAAGGACGTGGAGTATGTGAAAAATCTGTCCTTTGCCATGGATGTGAAGGTGCTTGTCATGACGGTGAAGGCGGTCTTTGACCGTTCCGGCGTGGCGGAGGATACGGCGGCTTCCGAAGGAAATCTGGCCCAGATCAGAAAGGCCAGGGCGGAAGCGGAAGGGAAGCCGTGAAACAGCGTCAGGGAGGCAGAGAGGTAATTATGGAAATCAATCTTCTGATTTTAAGCGCGGGCACCCGCAATAAGGTGGTGCAGTATTTTAAAAAGGAACTTGCGGGGAAGGGCCATGTGTATGCGACGGACTGCAGCAGTCTGGCTCCTGCGCTGTACGAGGCGGATGAGGCCATCCTTGTTCCGCGGATCACGGAGCCGGGATATCTGGATCAAATCCTTTCCATCTGCCGGGAAAAGAGGATTACCGGGGTGTTTTCCCTGATCGATCCGGAGCTGACCCTTCTGGCCCGTCACAGGGAGGAATTTCTTGCGGTGGGAACCACGCCCATCATTTCGCCCCTGGATGCGGTGGAAACCTCCTTTGACAAATATCGGATGTACCAGAAGCTGTGTGAACTGCAGATTCCCACAGGGCGCTGCTTCATGGATGAAGCGGCCTTTGAGGAAGCGCTTCAGGCGGGAGAGGTGAAGCTGCCTGTTTTTGTGAAGCCCGCCAAGGGAAGCGCCAGCATCGGCATCAGCCGGGCGGACACGCTGGAAGCGGTCCGGTTCTTAAGCGGCTGCCAGGAGGACATGATGATCCAGGAATACATGGACGGCACGGAGTACGGCGCGGACGTGTATGTGGATATGATTACGAAAAAGGTGACTTCCATTTTTGTGAAGGAAAAGCTGAAGATGCGGGCCGGAGAAACGGACAAATCCGTTTCCGTGAAGGACGAAAAGCTGTTTTCCCTGATTAAAAATTTCGTTGAAACTGTCGGTTTTTGTGGTATCATTGACATAGATATTTTCCGGCGCGGGGACGAATACTGTATCTCAGAGGTCAATCCCCGTTTTGGCGGCGGATATCCCCATGCCTATGAGTGCGGGGTGAACGTGCCCGCGCAGATCATCCGGAATCTGGAAGGAAAGGCAAATGAGGAGAAAATCGGCGCCTATGAGGAAGGAATCTGCATGATGAAGTACAACGAGATCATGATCCGAAGGCAGCCGGAGGAAGGATAAGAAGCCATGGCATCCTGTGTACTGATTTTATCCAACAGCGATTCCGGCCTGTACGATTTCCGCAAGGAAGTGCTGCAGGCGCTTCTGAATGAGGGACGGAGGGTTCTGGTTTCCGTTCCGGATACCGGATACGTGGAGCGCATACGGCAGCTGGGCTGTGAGTATCTGCCCACCTCTTTTGAGAGGCGGGGCATGAACCCCTTCAAGGATCTGAAGCTCCTGCTGTTCTACCGGCGTCTGATGAAGCGTTACCGGCCGGAGGCTGTGCTCACCTATACCATCAAGCCGAATATCTATGGCGGCCTTGCAGCCAGAATGACGAAAACGCCGTACCTTGCCAATATCACGGGGCTGGGAACCACTCTGGAGCATGAGGGAATCCTGCAGAAGATGATCGTTCTTCTGTATCGGACCGCCCTGAAAAAGGCGTCCTGTGTGTTCTTTCAGAATAAAGGGAACCGGGACTTCATGCGGGAAAAGGGCTGTGTGACGGGAAAATGCCGGGTCATTCCCGGTTCCGGCGTGAATCTGGCGGAGCACCGGGCGCAGGCCTATCCGCCGGAAAACGGTTCCGGGGACGGCAGGAAGGTGGTGTTTCTTTCCATCATGCGGCTGATGAAGGATAAGGGAATCGACGAGTTGCTGGAAGTGGCGCAGCGGATCCATGAAAAACATCCGGAAACGGTGTTCCGTCTGCTGGGCGCCTATGAAGAGGAAACCCGGGCGCATTATGAGCCGCTGGTGAAGCGGCTGCAGCAGAGCGGAGCGCTGGAGTATTACGGCTACCGGGATGATGTGCCTGTATTTTTAGCGGAGTGCCACGC
>UQVK01000068.1 GCA_900544445.1 uncultured Lachnospiraceae bacterium | reverse complement strand
TGGTCATTTACCTGCTGCGCAGGATCTACCGGGGAGAGGCGCCCTGGAACCGGAAGGGAAAGGATGTGCCTTCAAAGAATGGGCAGCGGGGATGGCTGCCTGGCTGTCTGGTTCTGTTTTTCTATCCGCTTCTTTCCTATTTTTCCTATTTCGGCATCTTCATCCTGGGCTACCTGGTGCTGGCGATCCTGATCCTGTGGGTGAGGGACACTGTCAGGGGGAGAAAAGCGGAAACGGCTTCCGCGGGGGAGAGTGAACGTGATGGGAAAAAGAAGGGAAGGCTCTTCCGCTTTTTCAGCTGGCGGCTTCTGGCGGCGCTGGCAGTGCTTTCCGCCGGATATATTGTTTTTGAATACCGGCTGTTCGGAGAGATGCTCCTTTCCAGTGTGGAGACCATGCGCGGCAGTATGGCGGAGGACAATTTTACGGCGGCACAGATCGTGAAGACCATCTGGGAGGTGTTTTCCCAGGCCATTTTTCACGCCCAGCCCTCCCATACCCGTTTCCTGCTTCCTCTCTGCCTGCTGTTTTTCGCATACAGGGTGATCTGTTTTATCCGCCAGGGCCAGCCGAAAAGGATTTTGACGGACAGCTTCTGCCTGGTGCTGTATTTCATCGTGGGAAACTGCCTGGTATACGGCTTCTATTACTGGGGCGGCCTGCGGGAGCTATTTGAGACGCTGATCCCGCCGCTGGAGGGATTTCAGTTCAACCGGACCGTATTTTTCAATCCGTTTCTGTGGTATGCGGCCCTGTTCCTTCTGGTGAAATATCTGTATGACAGCAGGAAGAAGTGGCTGGGCAATGCGCTGCTCGTGATCAGCCTTGCCGTGGTGGTGCTCACCCCGGCGGTATACAATGATTTTTATTATACCTGTTACTATCACGCCTACCGCATCGTGAAGGGCGTGGAAGTGGAAAACCTGAATTACCGGGAATTTTTCTCGGAGGATCTCTTCGATGAGATTAAGGAAGACATCGGTTACGACGGGGAGTACAGCATCGCCTACGGCATGCATCCGGCGGTTCTGTCCTACAACGGCATTTCCACGCTGGACGGTTACCTGGGCTTCTACCCGCAGGCGTATAAGGAGGCGTTCGGCGCGATGATCGCCCCGGCCACCGAACGGGTGGAGGAATGGGACACCTATTTCTGGGACTGGGGGGCCAGAGCCTACATTTTCTCCGGCTCCGGCGAGAACACCTGGAATCCGGTGCGCACCATGCAGGTGTCCGACGATACGCTTTATATTGACGCCGATATGTTCCGGGAACTTGGCGGAAAATACCTGTTTTCCCGGATTGAAATCGGAAACGGACCGGAGCTTGGATTTACCCTTGTGGGGACATACGGCGGGGAAGGTTCTCCCTATACGATTTATGTGTATGAGCAGGTTTGACAGAAAAGTCCCCCGGTGATATGATGATAACGCATCATGCGGCCATTCTGGCAGAAAGCAAAGGATAGAAGGAGATAGTAAAATGCCGATCAGAGTTCATAACTACGCCGGAAAATTCGGCTGGAACATGAGAAAGTATTTTCCGAAGCTGGCAAGTGAGGGATATCTGACCCTGCAGTTTCTGACGAGAGGAAAATCTCAGAGAGAATATATCAAATATTTCATGGAGAGCGATCCGATCCCGCATCCCAATGTGGTGAACCTGGAGACGATCAACCGCTGCAACAGCACCTGCGAGTTCTGCACCGCGAACAAGAACGCGGAAAAGAGACCCTTTGCCAGAATGTCGGACGAGCTGTATTACAGCATCATCGATCAGCTCCGCGACTGGGGCTATAAGGGCCATCTGACCCTGTACGGAAACAATGAGCCCTGGCTGGATACCAGAATCGTGGAGTTTCACAAGTATGCGAGGGAACAGCTTCCGGATGTGTTCATTTTCATGTCCACCAACGGCCTGCTTCTGACCGTGGACAAGGTGAAGGCCATTGTCCCCTATGTGAATCAGCTCATCATCAACAATTACTGCCTGGATATGAAGTTCCATGACAACATCCAGGAGATCTATGAATATGTGAAAAGCCATCCGGACGAGTTCAAGGATGTGGACATCCTGATCCAGATGCGCTATCTGAAGGAGGTTCTGACCAACCGCGCCGGAAGCGCGCCGAACAAGGCAGCCACCGAGAAGGTCATTAAGGAAACCTGCCTGATGCCCTATACGGATATGTGGATTACGCCCAACGGCAAGCTGGGAATCTGCTGCTGCGACAACTTTGAGGTGACGGATATGGGCGACCTGAACCAGATGTCTCTGAAGGACGCCTGGAACAGCCCGGCCTATCAGAAGCTGAGAGCGGCCGTGAAGGACGGCAGACAGAATTATCCCTTCTGTAAGCACTGCGATTTCATTGACGCGGGGCTTCGGATGGATATTGTGAATGACATTCTGAAGAAGAACAGGAATAAGTAAACAGAAAAAAATTGGACTGCCGCACGGGGAAACCTGTGCGGCAGTTTTGGCATGAAACAATGGAAGGAATAAAAAGGTTCTATTTTGATATGGGTTTTACTTCATTTTCTGGGTGAAAATTTTTGTTGCCTAGATTTTGCAGAAGAAGTATAATGAACCTATATTGTGTAAAATATACAAAAAGACGGAGTATAAATGAAGAATTATTGCAATTTCATCTATTCCGCCTGTTCGGAGCCTGTAAGGTTCCGGAATATCCAACACCCTGTGGATTTGGAACCCTTTGGTTTGGAGCGCATTGAAACCGCAGGGGATGGATGGGAAAGGAGATGACGTAAATGGAAATCCAATTGCAGGAGCTCATTGACCAGATTAAAAATGATGGCGTAAAAGCCGCTGAAACGGAAGCCGCTTCCATATTGGAATCAGCAAAGGCTGAGGCTGAAAAGATCATTTCCGATGCGAAGGCAGAAGCTGAGAAGATCATGCTGGAGGCCAGGGCGCAGAATGAGCGCTTTGTACGCGCCGGTGAAGATTCGATCCGCCAGGCCGGAAGGAACCTTTTGATCTCATTCAGGGAAAGCGTTGCGAAAGAGCTGAATGCCATTGCAGGAGATCATGTGAAAGAGGCATTATCTTCCGATGCTCTTGCACAGTTAATTCTTACGGCTGTGGAAAACTGGACAAAGGATACGGAAGCGGAGGACATCTCCGTTTTGGTCGGAAGCAAAGATCTGGCTTCCATTGAGACGGAATTGCTTGCGGGACTGAAAGAACGGATGTGCAGTGGGGTCACATTGAAACCGGACGATAACTTTGAAGGGGGATTCCGTATTTCGGTCCAGGATGGACGGGTTTATTATGACTATTCGGCGGAAGCGGTTACCGAACTGCTGTCTGTATATTTGACTCCAAAACTGATATCATTGATGAAAGAAGCTGAGAATATATGAATCAATACTATCTGATTGCACAGCTGCCCTCTTTGGAGATTGCCGGTGAAACAACAGCTCTGCCCATTACAGAGGAACTTTTTTTTGAACTCTGCAGAAGCAATCTGGGGAAAAAGGCCTGGAATGCTTTGAGCGGGCTGACCCTTGTCCCGAAAAGAGAGAATAAAAAATCAGGATATCCGTTTATTGACAAGTGGAACGAGTGGGAAATCAATTTTCGCCTGGCACTTGCCGGAGCACGTGCAGAAAAGATGAAAAAGCCGTTTGAAGGAAAAAGAGGGGAAGTTTCTGCCGCACTGCTTCAGACGGTACGCCAGGCGGTGGAGATGGAGGATCCCCTGGAGGCAGAGCGGTATTTAACCCGCATCCGCCTGGATTATTTGGAAACGCTGCGTCCCGCAGATTCCTTCAGCGAAACAATGTTGTTTTATTATGCGCTGAAGCTGAAGCTTATTTTAAGGCTCCAACGGTTTGATAAAAGCAGGGGACAAAGCGCGTATCGGGAAATTTACAGCTCAATTATGCACGGGGGCGATCAGGAGGTTAAGGAATGACCGGAAACAATCAAAGCACAGGGCGGGTTGTAGGCGTGAATGGAAACATGGTATCCGTCCAATTTGAAGGCAACGTTTCAATGAATGAGATTTGCTATGTAAAAGTTGGAAACACCTCTCTCAAAAGCGAAGTGATCCGTATCCGGGGAACGATTGCCCAGATACAGGTTTATGAGATGACAAATGGCATTCAATGCGGTGATGAGGTAACGTTTACCGGGGACATGCTCGCCGCGGAGCTGGGGCCGGGCCTTCTGGGCCAGATTTACGATGGCCTTCAGAATCCGCTGCCTCTTCTGGCAGAGCAGGCGGGATGGTTCCTGGAGCGGGGCATCTATACCAACGCGCTGGATACCCAAAAGAAATGGGAATTTACCCCGGCTGCGAAACCGGGCGATGTTGTAAAAGCCGGGGAATATGTGGGAACGGTCCCCGAGAGTACCTTTGTCCATAAAATCTTTGTCCCGTTTTACCTGCGGGGGAATTACACGGTAAAATCCGTGGCGCCAAAAGGGGAATATACGATCAAAGAAACCATTGCGGTAATTGTGGATAACAGGGGCAATGAGATACCGCTTACGATGTCTTTCAAATGGCCGGTGAAACGTGCGGTCACGTGTTATAGTGAACGTCTGGCACCTGTGGAAACAATGGAAACGAAGGTCCGTCTGATTGATTCCTTTTTCCCTGTGGCAAAGGGCGGAACTTATTGTATTCCCGGGCCTTTTGGCGCAGGTAAGACAGTATTGCAGCACACAACTTCAAAATACGCGGATGTGGATATTGTCATTATAGCGGCCTGCGGAGAACGTGCCGGAGAAGTGGTAGAAACGCTGACGGAGTTTCCTGAACTGATTGATCCAAAGACCGGACGTTCCCTGATGGAACGGACCATTATCATCTGTAATACGTCCTCCATGCCGGTTGCCAGCCGTGAAGCGTCGGTTTATACTTCTGTGACGTTAGCGGAATATTACCGCCAGATGGGGCTGCATGTACTGCTTCTGGCAGATTCTACTTCCCGCTGGGCGCAGGCGCTTCGGGAAATGTCGGGGCGTCTGGAAGAAATCCCGGGAGAAGAGGCTTTCCCGGCATATCTGGAGTCCTATATTTCGGCATTTTACGAGAGGGCCGGTTATGTACGCCTTCCGGATGGCTCCAAAGGCTCTGTAACCATAGGCGGTACGGTTTCTCCGGCAGGAGGTAATTTCGACGAACCTGTGACGCAGGCGACCCTGAAGGTGGTGGGCGCTTTCCACGGCCTGTCCAGAGAGCGTTCGGATGCGCGTAAGTATCCGGCAATTGACCCGCTCATTTCATGGTCGAAATACCGGGGAGTCGTCGCGCCTGAGAAAACGGCATATTTGCGGAACATTCTGTTTCATGGCAACGACATTGGTTCCATGATGAAGGTGGTCGGAGAGGAAGGGACGAGCCTGCCGGACTATATCGTTTACCTCAAGGGAGAAATGCTGGATGCGGTTTATCTCCAGCAGGATTCCTTTAATCTGACCGACGCAAGCTGCGGCGCAGAGCGTCAGCGCTATGTGATCAATAAACTGATACGGATTCTTGGTTCGGAATATGCATTGAGCGATAAAGACGGGGCGCGCAGCTTCTTTAACCGTATGCGCCAGAAATTTCTTGACTGGAATGATACAGAATTTATGAGCGAGGCTTTCAGGGCAAGGGAAGCTGAAATCGACCGGCAGTATGAAGATGGCGGCGGAACCTGCAGTTACGAGGCTGAAGCACTGTGCAAAGGCGGTGAGTGAGGATGAATAAAGTATATAACCGGATCGAATCCATAACCGGAAACGTGATTACGGTCCGCGCCAAAGGCATTCGGAATAACGAGCTGGCAACAGTCAGCACGCGTTTCGGCAAATCCCTTGCAGAAGTGAATAAAATTGAAGGCGATCTTGTTTCCCTGCAGGTATTTGCGGGCGGCAAGGGTGTGTCTACCGGTGATGAGGTGCGTTTCCTGGGACATGAAATGCAGGTATCGTTCAGCGAGGATCTGCTTGGAAGGGCATTCAATGGCTCCGGTGAACCCATTGATAAGGGAACGGCACTGACGGAAAATATGAAACCCATCGGAGGTCCTTCCGTCAATCCCACGAAGCGTATTCTGGCCAACCGTATGATGCGTACAAACATTCCAATGATCGATATGTTCAATACCCTGGTTGTTTCCCAGAAGCTTCCTATTTTCTCCATTTCGGGAGAGCCTTACAATGAGCTTCTGGCCCGCATTGCCATGCAGGCGGAGGCGGATGTCATCGTTCTTGGCGGAATGGGATTAAAATATGATGATTATCTTTATTTCAGGGAAACGCTTTCCCAGGGTGGCGCTTTAAGCAGGACGGTCATGTTTATCCATACGGCTGCTGACCCCACCGTAGAATGTATAAAGATTCCGGATATGGCGCTGGCAGTTGCGGAGCAGTTCGCTCTGCAGGATAAAGATGTTCTGGTGCTCCTGACGGATATGACCAATTTTGCCGATGCGATGAAGGAAATTGCCATTACACAGGAACAGGTGCCCTCCAACCGGGGATATCCGGGAGATTTATATTCGCAGCTGGCAGCCCGTTATGAAAAGGCCGTTGACTTTGACAATGCCGGTTCTGTAACGATCCTGGCAGTGACCACCATGCCGGGAGACGACGTTACCCATCCGGTTCCGGACAACACAGGCTATATCACGGAAGGCCAGTATTATTTAAAGGGCGGGCGGATCGAACCCTTCGGTTCTCTGTCCCGTCTGAAACAGAATGTAAACGGAAAGACAAGAAAAGACCACCGTGCGCTTATGGATGCCATGATCCGTTTATATTCTTCCTATAAAGATACGGTTGAGAAGAAAAACATGGGTTTTGTCATGAACCGCTGGGATGAAAAGCTTCTCAAATACGGAAATTTATTTGAAGAGAAGCTCATGAGCCTCTCTGTAAACCTTTCCCTGGAAAATGCGCTGGATCTGGGGTGGCAGATCCTTGCAGTCTGTTTCGAGAAGGATGAAACCGGCATGAAGTCAGAGCTGCTGGAAGAATTCTGGCCTGAGAAATAAGGGGGGAACGGGAACATTGGCAAAAATTAAACTGACCAAAAATGAATTAAAGGTACAGAAAGATGCGTTAAAAATGTACCAGAGATATTTGCCTACCCTGACTCTCAAGAAACAGCAGCTGCAGTCCGAGATCCGTGCCATTGAAGCAAATGCGAAAGCCGTAAGGCAGCAGAAGGATGCGCTTGAAAAGGAGTTTGAGCAGTGGATCGCTGTCTTCAGTGAAGCGGGTGCTTTTCCGGAAGGGATCATTACCGTTGCCAATATCCGGAAAGGAACCGGCAATATTGCGGGCGTTACGATCCCGACCTATGAAGGGGCGGATTTTTCCAGAGGGGATTACGATCTGTATGAAACGCCTCTGTGGGTCGATCTGGCCGCGGATCACATGGAAAAGGCGATGGAACTCGACCTGAAAGCAGAAGTGCTGGAGGAACAGGTGCGGCTTTTGCAAAAAGAATTACTCACCACATCACAGAGAGTAAACCTGTTTGAAAAGGTGAAAATTCCTGAGACCCTGGAGAATATTAAAAAGATTTCGATTTATATGGCAGATCAGCAGGTCAGCGCAGTCGTCCGCTCTAAAATTTCCAAAAAGAAAATAGCGCAGGCGAATGCGGCTGCCGCCGGAAGGGAGGTGGCGGTTCCATGATCGTGCCTATGAAAAAAGTTTCCCTGATCGTACTTGACGGCGAGAGGAAAAATGCGTTGAAAAAGCTGCGGAAGCTTGGACTTTTGCATATTGAGATCAAAGAAGGAAAAGGGCCGCGCCTTGTGGAGCTGAAGGAACAGATCGCTTCCCTGGAAAAAGGAATGGCCGCAGCGGCGGATAAACCCGCCAAGGGTATGGTTCAGAAAGAAGCAGACACACAGGAAGCCCTTTCCATAGCAGGAAGGATCGATTTCCTGCAGGAAGAGCAGAAGAAATGTTATGCAGATATTTCCGCATATCAGGCAGAGCTGGAACGGACCAGGGCATGGGGCGATATCGATCCCGGGGAGATTGCGTTTCTGGCTGAAAAGGGAATTGTCCTTTCTTTCCATGAAATGAGCCCTTCCGTATATGACAAACTGGGCGATACTGCCAGGACGATCGTGCTGGAACGTACAAAAGATATCGTGCGTTTTCTTCTTATAAACGATGGAACGCTCACTGAGGAAGATAAGATCCAGCTGGAGCGCAGCCGGTTTAAACTTCCGGACGTGTCAACAGGAGAAATCAGAAAGAAACTGGAAGATGCCCGCAGGCAGCTGCAGAGCATAAAGGAAGAACTGGAGGCTTTGGCGGCCTACAGGCCGAGTATGGAACGGGCCGTCGCGGCATTGAAAAAGGAAGTCGAGTTTGAAACCTATGCCAGCGGAATGGAGGAGGAAGATCTTTCGGAAGACTCTTCCGGAAAGGTTTCGGTGGCTTATCTCGTCGGATTCCTTCCGGCAGAAGATTTAAGCAAACTTCAAAAGATGGCGAGGGAAAATGCATGGGGGCTTTTGGCAGAAGATCCTACAGAAGAGGATGATGCGCCGACGAAACTGAGCAATAATAAGTTTGTCAGCCTTGTTTATCCTGTGACGGATTTTCTGGGAAGTATGCCGGGGTATTTTGAACCTGATATTTCCGGCTGGTTCCTGGTATTTATCACGATATTTGTCGGAATTATTTTTGGCGATGGCGGTTACGGCCTGCTGATCTGCGGTATATCGGCTGCAATGATGATTAAGAGCCGTAAAGAGAGAAAGGCGATTGCCCCTATAGCATGGCTGCTCCTGCTGTTTGGCGGAATGACCCTGGTATGGGGAACCATTACCTGTTCCTGGTTTGGCCTGGCTGCGGAGGAGCTGCCGGAATGGCTTAAAAGAATGTCCGTGCCGGTGATTTCCAATGTGTATTCGGATAAGATCTGGTACCCATTCTGGACAGGCGGAAAAGCAGGGCTTACCACAAGCCAGAATGTTCAGATCCTTATGTTTACGATCGCGCTTTTGCATCTTCTGATTGCACATGCGAGCGGGGCGGCAAGGAACCGCGGCCCCTTAAAAATGCTTGGGGATATCGGCTCGATCCTGGAGCTTGTGGGAATGTATTATGTGGTTCTTTCCCTGGTGGTAAACGGAGCTGTATTTGGCCTGGATCTTGTCGTGTCAGGGATTCCGGTGGGGACGATTGCCGTTGCCCTTGTCATCATCGGATTTGCGGTGAATTTTATTTTCGGGAATTATGAGGAAAGTATTTTGCAGTCCGTCCTGGACAGCGTAAAGGATATTGTTTCCATGCTGCTGGGAGTTGTCAATGTATTTTCCGACATCGTTTCTTATATCCGCCTGTGGGCGGTAGGATTAGCCGGAGCGGCAATCTCCGCAACGATCAACGATATGGTCAGCCCGCTGCTCGGACATTTTATCTTTATTATTTTTGCCGTCATTATTCTGGTATTCGGTCATGGGCTGAATATGATCTTAAACGTGCTGTCTGTGATCGTCCACGGCATCCGGCTGAATACACTGGAATTTTCCACACACGTCGGCCTGTCGTGGAGCGGCCATAAATATGAACCATTTGAAGAGTAAAACGAAAAGGAGATTTAGTTATGGACATCGGATTAATTGGAACAGGATTATGTATGAGCATCGCAGCGATCGGTTCATGTATTGGTGTTGTTATCGCGGGAACCACCTGTATCGGGGCATGGAAGAAATGTTACATGAGCAATAAGGCAGCGCCTTTCATTCTCACTTCCTTTGCAGGCGCGCCCCTGACACAGACGATTTACGGTTTCCTCCTGATGCAGACCATGCAGGGCTCCAGTGCGGATCCCCTGCTGAAGCTTTGTATGGGTATCGGGGCTGGCGTGGCGATCGCTTTTTCCGCTATTATTCAGGGAAAAGCCGGTGCGGCAGGCGCAGACGCCATGGCTGAAACGGGAAAAGGCTTTGCACAGTACATTACCGTTGTCGGTCTTTGCGAAACCATTGCTCTGTTCGTGTTGGTATTCAGTATGGTTGCCCTTGGATAGCATCCGCCGGTCCGGCCGGAGAGTATGAAAAACAGAGGACTTGAAGAAAAGGAAGGGGCCTGCCGGTTCATACCGGTTTTGGCCGCTTCCTTTGATTTTGTCAGTATCAGCTGACACATTTTCCCCGGAAAACAACGTTCCTTCCTTAAAATTTGGATTAAAATATTAGCTATAACTTGATAAAAACGGCAAAAAAGATTAAAATATTATCTATGAATAACTTTGATTTTCTGAAATCCCCGGATGAAGTGAATAAGGGCATCGCAAAGCGGATGCGGCAGAGAAGGAAGGAAAAGAAGATCACGCAGGTGCAGCTGGCAAAATACTCAGACGTGAGTCTCGGCTCGATCAAACGCTTCGAGCGTATCGGCGAGATATCCCTGACTTCGCTGGTGAAGATCGCGTTTGCTCTTGGGTGCGAAGATGATTTCGAGAGTCTGTTTGCCAGAAAGGGATATGCGTCCATAGAGGAGGTTATTAATGAGGGAAAGTAAGTCGCTGGCTGTGGCTGCCGCAGTGAAGCTTGACCCCTCTCGATCAGAAGCCATCAGGGCAGAAATTGAGGAGAAAGTAAAAAGCAGGCTGAAAAAATGGCTGAAACAGAAAAGGTGACTGATAATATTCAGACGATGAAAA
Source organism: uncultured Lachnospiraceae bacterium (assembly GCA_900544445.1). Classification (GTDB taxonomy): domain Bacteria; phylum Bacillota; class Clostridia; order Lachnospirales; family Lachnospiraceae; genus Eisenbergiella; species Eisenbergiella intestinigallinarum. The sequence continues at coordinate 9,701 of UQVK01000068.1, read as the reverse complement.
TATCCCTCCCGCAGCTCCATTTTTCAGGAAAGCGGGAGGGAATTTTATGTTATGTTCGTAAAAGACGGCATTTGTATTTACAGATACTTATTGTATTCCCCTTCAGGAAAAGGATTTTCCAGGCCGAGCACTCTGGGCCACAACCCCGTATCATCAATGATGAAGCCCATCAGCATACCCATGTGGGAATGGAGGTGACGGAACTGCGCCAGAATGAGGGTAAATCTGCTGTATTCACAATCCGCAGGATATTCCAGCAGCTGTTCATCCGTCAGTTCTGACAGATATGCCAGGATTTTGCCCTCGATTTCGGAAAAATAGGAATCGATCTCTTCTCGGGTGAGGCTTTTGGAAGAAACCACATCGAGATTGTTCAGATCCTTTTCGTGGATGTCGGGCTCTTTAAAATATCTGTCTCTCGGATTGATATACCACAGATCCAGGGAATGGAGCATGTGATAAACGTGTTTCCAGCAGGGCATTTCGCAGTAGTTTTTATTCCACAGCTCGTCAGGAATGCAGGAAATGACATTTTTCACTTCCCATAAAGCACGCCTGGTCTGTTCTTCAATGATGGCGGTAAGCGTATTCTGATCCATGCTTATTTCCCTTCCAGATACTCCTTCTCCGTATTCACGTTCCAGATGTTGTCTCTGGAGCGGACGCCGCCCAGGATGTTTTTCACCGTTTCGAAGGAGGTCACCATGGAGTGGTCGATGTTGTTGTAACGGTGCTGGCCGTTTCTTCCCACGCAGTAGAGGTTGTCGATGGAATCCAGCCATTTACGCAGCACGTCCATGTCCTTGTAGGTGTCGAAGTAGGCGGGGTAGGCCTTCTTGACCTTTTCCATGTGGGTGTCGAGAACCATGTCAGGGCTGTCGATCAGGCCCATCTTCACCATCTCGGAAACGGCAAAGTCAGAGAATTCCTTTTCCGACATGCGCCAGAGAGAATCGCCCTCCGTGCAGAAATATTCCAGGCCGACCCAGACGGTGTTGTGCAGATCCTTTACCATATAAGGGGACCAGTTGTTGTAGATCTGAAAACGGCCCATCTGTACGCTGCGGTCATGGACATAGATCCAGTCGTCCGGAACGATGTCGCTGACGGTTTTGATTTTGGTCCTGTTGACCAGATTCAGCTTCGGGATCAGGACGCCCAGGGTCATGTAGTCGCGGTAAGGAAGTCCTGCGGCGATTGCGGCTTCCCGTTCGGGTACGTCGTTCATGCCGCCGACCAGATCCTTGATGGGCATGGAGGAGATGAAAATATCGCCGGTTTCCTCATATTCCTGACCGTCTTTTTCATAGGTGAGGCTGGTGAGGTGATTCTTGTCATCCCTGTGCAGGCGCACCACGCGGCAGTTTTTCAGAATCCGGCCGCCCATTTTCTCGACTTCAGCCCCGGTTACTTCCCAGAGCTGGCCGGGGCCGAGCTTGGGATAGCTGAATTCCTCGATGAGGGAGGTTTCCACATGTCCGGTCTTTTTGCCGGGGATGAGCTTCCGGAACATATCCGCAATGATCGCCATGACGGAGAGGCCCTTTACGCGCTGCGCACCCCAGTTGGGATCGATTTCCGAAGGGCTTCTGCCCCAGAGATTTTCCGTATATTTTTCAAAAAACATGGAGTAGAGTTTTCTGCCGAAACGGTTGATGTAGAAGTCCTCCAGAGAGTTTTCCTTCCGTTTGTGCACGACGCTCGCCACGTAGCTGACGCCGGCCTGGATGGTCGTGACCAGTCCCATGTTTTTAAAGGTTTCCCATTTCAGAGTGATCGGGTAGTCAAAAAATTTCCGGTCAAAGTAAATCCGGGATACCCGGTTCCTGGTAAGCATGACCCGGTCCGTCTTTTCCGGATCGGGACCACCCTGGGCAAGCGGAGGCGTGCGCTGCAGAAAAATGTCGTCATAGGCAGGCGCGCCCTGCAGCGGAAGCATCTGATTCCACCATTCGTTTACCTTCGGATCCTTGGAAAAAAAGCGGTGACCGCCCATGTCCATGCGGTTGCCGTTGTATTCCACTGTTTTGGATATTCCCCCAAGCTGGCTGCTTTCTTCAAAAACGAGGACCTCAAACTTTTCATCGGAAGCATCCGTTTCTGAAGCCTTCAGTAATTCATAGGCCGCTGTCAGGCCGGCTGGACCGCCGCCTATAATCAGAGCTTTTCTCATAAGTATTTGGATTCCTTTCCGGGCGCGTATCCGCGGGTATCCGGGTACGGCGCCGCTGTTGGATAATCATTGCTTCCATCTTATCATATCTCTGCAGTTAATTCAAATAGAAAGAACGGAGTGGCTGTGGATATAAAAGCTTTCCTGGCTGGGGCGGAATTCTTTTTTCAGGGGTTCAAACTGCCGGTCAAAGGGTTCCACATCTGCGGGGTCGAACGCGTAGGCGGGGCTTTCCTGATAAACCCATTTTCTTCCGTCCAGAAGGCCGGGAAGAAGCTCCAAAACAAGCATGGCGGCCGGATAGCTTCCGTCCCCTGCGCACACATGGTATCTGCTGCAGCTTTTGAAACCTCTGGAGATATAATTGTCCGGATCGCCAAAGATGACCACGGCCTGGTAGCCGAGCCTGCGCGCTTCCTCAAAGCTGTATTCCAGAAGAAGCTTGCTGATTCCCTTTCGCTGGAAATCCGGATGGACGCTGATGGGGCCGAAGGTGAGTATAACGGCTTCCTTTCCGTTCTCGTCGGTGAGCCGTGCTTTTGTATACATTACATTTCCCACGATACGGCCGTCCGCGGTTTCGGCCACCAGATCCAGTTCCGGGATGAAATCCTCATGGCCCCGCAGAATATGGGCCACATAATGCTCGGTGCAGCCCGGCTCGTACATGTTCCAGAAGGCCCGTCTGGTCAGGGCTTCCACGGCGTGCTGATCCTCTTTTCTTTCCCGGCGGATGGCGACAGGAGGTTTGGCCTCCTTTCCGTATTCGGAGCGGAGGATGGAATACCAGGTTTCATCGCACACGCCCTGGTTGTTGATGCCTCCCGCCCGCCAGGTCCCCTCCAGGGTCATGCCGCAGCTGCGCATCACTCTGCCGGAATTGGGATTTCTGGGATCATGACAGGCATTGATGCAGTTCATTCCCACTTCCTCAAAGAAAAAGCGGATCACCTCCCGGAGGGCTTCCGAGGTGATGCCCTGTCTCCACCAGCGTCTGCCGATGCAGTAGCCGATGGTGGCGGATTCGGTTCGGTCGTCGGTTTTGACAGCAGAGATGGAACCGACGGGCTCCTTTCCCTCCTTCAGTTCGATGGCCCACTGATAATAATCCGGCGCCTCATAGCCTTTGCACCAGTCGGCGATGACGCGGCGGCTCACTTCCACATCCTTGTGCGCGGGCCAGGTCAGAAAGCGGGTCACTTCCTCGTCCGATGCCCAGTTGCGGAACATGGGAAGCGCGTCCTCCAGCGTAAACGGACGGAGGATCAGCCGATCGGTTTCCAGTCGGACGGTTCCTTTATGCTTCATGCGTGAAATTCCTCCTTATTTGGTGTATTACGATAAAGGTATAAAATCTCCGGTATTCTGTCAAGAGGAGAAGGATGCAGGCGCGTTCATTGACAGAAGCGGAGGCCGGATGCTATGATTGGATGGAAATAGATACAACAGATGAGGGGACGTAAAATGAATTGGACTTTGAAGGAAAGCGGCGGAAAGGGGAGCCGGCGGCAGAATGGGATTCTGCGCAAGCTTCTCATTCTTGCTGCGGCGGTTTTCCTTTTTGAGATATTGATTGGAAATTATTCTTCCGTCAGGAGCCTTTTTTTCAGAAAAACGGATCTGACGGACAGGATGAAGCTGACATGGGGCAAAGAGACGGAAGAGGATTCGGAGAAGCTGACGGTAGAAATAGACGGGCTGGATATGCGGATTGACAACCTGTATTTTGACTTGGGATTGCCGGAAAATGAAGTGGTGTCCATCGAAATCGGCCTGGTCGATGAGGGAAACCGTTATCCCTATCCGCTTCCCGTGATGGAGGCGGCGGGGAGGTATCCCTCCACCTTCTATACGAATCTGTACCCTTACGGGAAGGTGCACAGCCTGTCCATTGAGATGAAACTGGCAGAGGGCGGAGGCCTGGTTCTGTCAGAGGATGCGGCCGGCGGCGACGGGATGGAAAGCGGAAGCCCTGTGGGACAGGGCGGTTTTGTGCTTCGGGGGATGGAAGCGAACGTGCGGCGTCCCTTTGATTTTGTCATTCCCCGGATGCTTCTGCTGTTTGGTGTGGGCGCTTTCTGGATTTTATCAGGAGAAGGGAGCGGCATATACCGCGTGCAGTTCCAGCCGAAAAGCCGCAGGCAGAATCTGGTTACAGCGGGCTGCCTGGGTCTGTTTGTGCTGATCGGTCTTGGGCTTGTGCTTTCCAACAGGGCCTGTGTGGAGTCTCCCTGGGGGCATCATCAGCAGTACAGGCAGCTCGCGGCCGCCATCCTGGACGGACATGTATGGGTGGGACAGCAGCCGGAGCTGATGGAGCTGGAAAATCCCTATGATACTTCTTATCTTCTGGCCAATGACATTCCCTATCTCGCGGATTATGCCTATTATGAAGGAAAATATTATGTCTATTTCGGAATCGTGCCGGAACTTCTGTTTTATCTGCCATGCCTGGCGCTGACGGGAAAGGCATTCCCGAACTTTCTCGCAGTCTGGTTCTGCTTTGCGGGTTTTGCCGTTTCCGTATTCGGTTTGTACCGGGAGGCTGTGAAACGGTGGTTTCCACGGATTCCCTATGTGTTTTACCTGATGGCGGCCGGGGTGACGCTCACCTTTGGAAGCTTCATCTATCTGGCGGCCAGGCCGGATCTGTACCATGTGCCGCTGATGGCGGCGAATATGTTCACGGCGGCCGGAATCTGGCTGTGGCTGTGCGGGCTGAACCGGGAGAGGAAAAGGCTTCCGTTTCTTTTCGCGGGCTCGCTCTGTATGGCTCTTGTGGCCGGCTGCAGGCCGCAGATGCTGGCTTTTTCCATTCTGGCGCTGCCTCTCTTCGGAAGACGCATTTTGAAAGAAAAAAGAGTTCGGGAAGCGGCGGCCCTGCTCGTTCCCTATGCGGCTGTGGCGGCGGGGATTATGTGGTATAATGCGCTGCGTTTTTCTTCGCCCTTTGACTTTGGCGCTGCCTACAGCCTGACCAACAACGACATGACACACCGGGGAACGAACCTGAGCCGGATCCTGTATGGGCTTTATGCTTTTTTCCTCCAGCCGCCTCACTATGAAGGAGCGTTTCCCTTTCTGATATCAAACGATCTGAATCATACCTATATGGGAAAAATGGTGTCAGAATTCCTGTACGGCGGGATTCTGGCGAGCCAGACCGTCTGCTGGTGCCTGGCGCTCCTTCCGGCATGCCGGAGAAAAATTGCCGGATGGAAAAACGGAGAGGGAAGGGAGCTTTGGGGCATTTTCCTCTGTGCGGTAACAGCCCCTCTGATCATCGGCGGATTCGACGCCAACGCGGCCGGAATCCTGCAGCGTTATACGGCGGACGCTGCTTTGGGTCTCGCTCTGGCATCCTGTCTCATGCTGCTCTGGCTGTTCGGTGCGGCGCAGGGAACGGCGCTGCGGGCCGGGCTGGTTTTTCTGCGGGCGGCGCTCTTGCAGCACGCCCTGTATGCGTTTCTGATCGTGTTCGCCTGCGGCGACAGCGTGAACCTGAAAAATTACGGGAGGATTCTGTACTATGGAGCAAAGCGGCTGTTCCAGATGTGAGGAAAGAAAAAAGCAAGCGGCCGGGGACCTGTCCGGCTGTCCGGAGCTGTTCAGCCGTCAGATATCCTATGCCCTGCGGGGAGCCGCCATTCTGATGGTGATGGCCTCTCACTACGGAGAGTGGTACGCGGCATCCATCGGCATGCCGGCGTTGTCGCAGTTTCTCATGGGGCTTGGCAGATACGGCGTGGACATTTTCTTTCTGATGTCAGGCTATGCGATGGCAAAGAATGCAGTGGCAAAGAATGCCACGGCAAAAAACGCCACGGCAAAGAATGCAGTGGCAAAAAATGCCACGGAAGAGAAACCGGACCGGGCTTTCTGGGCAAAACGACTGAGGGGGACCTATGTTCCCTATCTCATCCTGGCGGGAATCATTGAGATCTGCGCGGGCGGAGCGGTCACTCCGGCGCGGGTGGGGCGATATCTGCTTGCGCAGGATTATTGGTTCATTTTCAATATCATGGTGTTTTATCTGGCTTTTTTCGCGGCCTTTCAGGCCGGAAGGCTGCGGATTGTGCTGCTTACGCTGTTTACGGCTGCCTTTTCGGCCCTGCTGTATGGAATGGGGAGACAGGATTTCTGGTATGTTTCCAATCTGGCCTTTCCGCTGGGAGCGGCCTTCGGGCTTTATGAAAAAAGGCTGCTGGTATGGATGGAAGGGAAGCGGTTTCGGGCCGTGCTCCCGGCCACGCTGCTGTGCATCCTCCTGGTGCCTGCGGCAATGCGGGAGCGTGCGCTGCTGCTTCAGACGGGAGGAAGAGGAAAGCTGCAGCTGGCGGCAAACACCCTTTTTTCCCTCTGGATCGCGCTGTTTCCCTGGCCTGTGAAGCGGGTCCGGCCTGTGGGCCGCATGGCAGGCGGTGTGCTTCGGTTTTTTGGAAAAAATTCCCTGTATCTGTATCTGCTGCATCCATTTCTGTATTATCAGACTGCAGGCAGATGGAACCTGGGGGCGGCGGGGAGCTTTGTTGTCGCCTTCGGAAGCGCAATTCTGGGCGCGTGGCTGTTTTCCCTGCTCTGGAAAGCGGCGTCAGCCAAAATGAGCGTTGCCGGAAAGAGAGGAGAGAGAGGATGAAAAGGTTGAGAGAAATCGGGCAGAAAGAACGAAGAAAAACGGGAAAAAGATGGATGGCCATTGCTCTGGCCCTGAGTTTTCTGGTGATCGGCGGCGGGGCGCAGGGCAGGGTAAACGCGGCGCCTGCCGTGGATGCGGCGCTGCCTTCAGAAAGCACGGCGCCTTCTGTCGGAACGCAGGTTCCCGCGGCTGGCATACCGATGCAGGCGGTGGTTCCGGTTCATGTGCGGACGGGTCCCGGCGTACAGTGGCCCAGCATCGGCGTGCTGACACAGGGACAGGTGGTTTCTGTTCTTGCTTCAGATCCGTCCGGCTGGCAGGTGATCGACTATGGTGGAGTGAGCGGATATGTGAACGGCGCGTATCTGGCGGCTGTGCACGCAGCTTTGGAAAAGACGCAGGCGGACGGACAGGCTGCCCTGCCCCAGACCGGCCAGATCATCCCGGGAGCGGCCATGGTATTTATCGGGGATTCCCGTTTCGTGCAGATGGAAGAGGCGGTTGGAGAGAATCCTTACGTGTGGATCGCGGAGAGCGGAAAAGGGCTGGACTGGTTTGAGGAAAAGGGCGTGCAGCGTGCCGATGCGGTGATCGGCACGGGAACCAGAGTGCTGATCAACCTCGGAGTAAACGATGTGCGCAACATTGACCGCTATATCGAATTTTTCAATCAGAAGGCGGCGGAGTGGACGCTGCGGGGAGCGGTCGTGTATTATGCTTCGGTCAATCCGGTATGGACGAACCCCTATGTGACGAAGGAGCAGGTGGAAGCGTTCAATCAGAAGCTTCAGGCTAACCTGGCACCTTATGTGACCTGGATTGACAGCTATTCCTGGATGCAGGCTGCGGGGATGCGGATTGTGGATGGGCTTCATTATGACGAAGCGACCTATCGAAACCTGTACGCTCTGTATCTGATGACCTGCATGAACGGCGTTGTCCCGGCGTCGGCACAGGAAGGAGGCGCATGAGCGGTATGGATACGAAGGAAAAAATGATCCGCCGGAAAATGCCGGAATCGCTCCTGCTGGTCGGAATTGTCCTGTTTTTCAGCCTGCTGGCCCTGTTCCTGCAGGGAATTCCGGCGCTGGCGGCAATTCCGGAGGAATGGAAGCGGGGAATTTCCACAATCCTGCTCCCTGTTCTGCTGCTCGTGGTTTTATATGGAATGGTGACCGGAAAGATCTCCGAGAGACGGATGGTATTTCTGATCGTCTGTCTGACCATGCTGTTCCACTGCTCTTATTGTGTCCTGTCGGGGCTGTATGAACGGCAGCATGATCTCGGCGTATATACCGGTATCGGCGATGAACAGGTGAATCCCGGGCATCTGGGCTACATAGAGTTCATATACAAATTCCGGAAGCTTCCGAAAATCAATCCATACGAGCTGTTTTCCTATTACCATCCTCCGCTGCATTACCTGATTTCCGGTCTGTGGGTGATTTTTCTGACCGGCTGCGGTATGGCTGAGAAACTGGCTTTTGAAAACCTGCAGGTGCTGACGCTTCTGTATTCCGGTCTGTTTCTGATTGTATGCCTGAAGATTCTGAAGCAGCTGGGGGCGTCGGGAAAGGGGCTGTACAGCGCGCTCCTTCTGTGTGCGCTGCACCCCTCTCTCATGTTTCTTTCCGGAAGCGTGAACAATGATATGCTGTGCACGCTGCTCATCGCCTGCTGTATCTGGGCCTGCCTGGCATGGATCCGGAAAAAAACGCTTCCGCGCCTTCTGGCTCTGGCGCTCGCAATCGGCCTCGGCATGTTGAGCAAGGTCAACACGGCGGTGATCGCCTTTCCGGTTGGACTGACGTTCCTGCTGGATTTTGCGGGCGTCCTTTTTGAAAGCCGCCGGACGGGAAAGCAGGCTGTCTGGAAGGAGCTTCGCAATTATGTCCTTTTCGGGCTTGTGTCAGGCGTGGTCGGTCTGGCCTGGATCGTGAGAAACCTGGTCCTGTTTTCGGAGCTGCCCGGCGTTCCGACGCCTGCGAACGATTCGGTTATGAGTGTGAGGGCGTACAGCCTGTGGGCCAGGCTCGGCATTCCTGCTCTGGCGGACTGGAATTTTTCCTTCCCTTTTCACGGCATCAGTTCTGAATACTGCCACAATAACTGGGTGATCATGTTCCGGACCTCCCTGTTTGCAGAGGAATTTCCGGCGGGAATTCCTGCTGTTCCTCTGATTTTGTGTCAGGCAGCGTATATTCTGGCCATTCTTTTCGGAACCGCTGCCGCAGCCCTTTTCCTTGCATTGCAGCTGAAAAAAGCCCTGGCAGCCCGAAAGGAAACGGCGGGAGGGCAGAAGGGAGCCCTGCTTCGCAGTCCGCTTTTCCAGGAAAGCTGCTTCCTCGGCACCGGCTATCTGGCCTTCCTTCTGGGCTTCGCCGTGTTTACAATCAAGTATCCATACACCTGCAGCAGCGATTTCCGTTATATCGTGGTCTGCCTCCTTTACACGGGAATCGGCATGGCGGAGAGCTCCCGGCTGGTGAAAGGAAGAATTTCTGCCCGGGCGGCGGGTGTGATCCGGGCAGGCGTATGCGCCGCCACCGTGCTCGCCTCCGTTTCCGTCTGGGTGATCGTCATCTGGCGGTGGTGGTAAAAAGAGATTTGTTGTGCATAACAGAAAGTAGAAAGACTTTCCGATCTGCGGGTCGGAAGGTCTTTTTTTTTGAGTGATAAGCCCGGAGGGCGGCCGCATGGAGGAAAGATTGAAAAATGCGCTCGATAGCGCATTTTTCAATCAGGATTTGCGCCGAAGCGTCGCAAATCCCGTTATCGCAGCGCCGAACTGGAGGTTCGGCGCGCGTGCCTCAGCGTAAAACGCTTCGGCATGGAGGAAAAAATGAAGACAGATATCAAATTATCTAAATAGAAGCAATAATTGAAAAAGAA
>UQVK01000067.1 GCA_900544445.1 uncultured Lachnospiraceae bacterium | reverse complement strand
CACGAATACAACTACACCACAGTAGATATACGGATACGGGAAAATGTCTAACTAAGAGCCATGCGTCGATTCAGCCGGAGCCACCGAATCAAGCTTGCTTGATGAGGCGGCTTTGACTGAATCGACATACGGCGACAGCCGCAGCCTGAAGATGCGGCAGCGTCTTCAGGCTGGCATGGCGGACTTCGCGTGGACGACACCCCGACGTGAGCTTGCTCACAGGAGGGGTTTTTGTTTTTCGGGACATGGCAATCCCTGCACTCATATTATCATCCTCAAGATCTTCCCGGCATACTGCGTTCATGACTTCGTCTCCCTCTCCCTTTATCCGTCTTTTTCCCCAAAATACCGTATCACCCTGCAGGGACTGCCCACAGCGACGCAGTCTGCCGGAATGGAGCGTGTAACCACGCTCCCCGCTCCGATTACGCTGTTTTTTCCTATTGTTACTCCGGGAAGCAGAATACAGCCTCCGCCAATCCAGACATTATCCTCAATCCGGACCGGACGTGCAAATGTTCGGAAAAACGTATGTGTCTCTTCATTTTCAAAATTCAGACGTTCCTGTGGCAGCACAGGATGACCAGCCGTATAAATCTGCACATTCGAAGCAATCAGAACGCCGCTCCCAACCACAATCTCTTTGTCATCCACAAAAGTACAGTTCATATTGATAATAACATGGCTGCCCAAAAAAATATTTTTTCCATAATTGCAATGAAAAGGCGTATCGATTGCGATATCCTCTCCCATACCGCCCAACAGTTTACGGAGAATTGCATTTCTTCCCTCCGTATCCCGATAATCGGAAAAGTAATATTCCCCCGTCAGTTTTCTTGCATGTGCAATCAGATCCAGCTTCTCCTGTTCGGCTGTTTCAATCATATCACTCTGTTCATAATACATGGCCGTCCTTTCCTCCTTCAGGAAGTTCTCTTTTCTCTGCCGTCCTCACAATTATCATTTTAACGCCCTTTTCTTGAAAAAATATTCTATTTCCGCCAATTTTTAGCACTTTTCCGCCGCATTAATTTCTTTTCCTTTCCATAAAAGCGTACGGCGGATTTCTGCTGCGTCTTTTTCTCCATTTTACGAAAGAAAACCTTGCATATCTCTCCCTTATCGCGTATGATGAAGGTAATCAGCCGGGCCGTAAAGGCCCGTTTTCTTTCTCAGGTGACAAACGGGCCGGCATATACAGCTTCCCGAACGACATGCCTTTCAGCGGAGGGCTTCACCATTCATACACAGAAGATCTGCGTTCGCGCGGTACCCGCAGGCTTCCGGAGAATATAAAAGCCGCGCAGAAATGAGGGAAAAATGATCGAAACCGGAAAACAGCTTGAAATCTCTTCCATCCGCGAGGAATTGAAGGAATTCAAGGAAAAGACCGACGCTTTCTACGCAGGAGAAATGGACAAGGGAGCTTATAAATCCTTTTCCGGAAGATTCGGAAGCTATGCGCAGAAGGGTGGTCAGGCGAGCATGCTGCGTCTGCGCATGCCCGCAGGCCGTATCACAAAGAAAAAGCTGAAATTTGTCGCAGACGCCATCGCCTCCCACCAGGTAAAGCGGGCGCATTTCACCACCTGTCAGACCATCCAGCTGCACGACCTGAGCGGAGACGATGCCTACGAAATCATGTCGGCTGCACTGGACGCCGGAATTATCACCCTGGGCGGCGGCGGAGATTTTCCCAGAAACGTCATGTGCTCTCCCCTGTCCGGCGTGGAGCAGGGCGAATGCTTTGACACGCTTCCCTGGGCGGAAGCGGCGGGAGAATACCTGATGACCTTCATCCACGCGCAGAAAATGCCGCGCAAGCTGAAAGTTGCTTTTTCCAATTCTCCGAAAAACATCACCCATGCCACCTACCGTGACCTGGGCTTTGCGGCACGTCCTGACGGAAAATTCGACGTTTACAGCGCCGGCGGCCTCGGCAACAATCCCCGCCTCGGCGTTCTGGTGGCGGAAGCCGTGGAGCCATCTGAGATTCTGTACTATATCAAGGCCATGTGGCTCACCTTCCTGGCTTATGGAAATTATGACTCCCGTGCAAAAGCCCGTACCCGCTATATGCAGGAAGCGCTGGGAGGACCGGAAGCCTATGCGAAGGCTTACCAGGAAAAGCTGGATGAAGTGTACGCTTCCGGCGAAGACCTGAAGCTTTCCATCACGGAAACGCCTCTTACCAAGCAGGGAGACGGAAGCACAGCGGAAGGCTTCCGTGTGATCCCACAGAAGCAGGAAGGTCTTTACAGCGTTCTGTACCATCCCATCGGCGGCCAGCCCCCGATCACCTGGTTTGCTTCCATTTACGGGCTGATTCAGGACATGCAGGACGTGGAACTTCGCCTGTCTCCGGATGAAACCATCTATATCATCAACCTCACCGGAGCCGAAGCACAGGCCGTCCTGAAGGCAACGGAAGGCGGTGCGGAAACGCTGTTTGAGACTTCCGTCAGCTGCATTGGCGGCACCACCTGTCAGGTTGGTCCCCGGGATTCCCAGGGCCTTCTGGCTGCCTGCATTAAGGCGGTCCGTGAAGCGGAGCTTCCCGCAGATGCCCTGCCGCAGATTCATATCTCCGGCTGCACCTCCTCCTGCGGGACCCACCAGACCGGCGCCATCGGCTTCAACGGTACGGTAAAGATGATCGACAAGGTCGCCCATCCCGCCTTCTTCCTCCATGTAAACGGCCGTGAGGGACAGGCCGATGCCTGTATCGGCACACAGCTGGGCGCCATCCTGGAGACGGACATTCCCTCTTTCCTCGTGGAACTGGGCCGAACCGTGGCGGAAAGCGGCCTTTCCTTCTTTGCATGGAGAGACGCCAATCCCGGAAAACTGGAAGAACTTGCCAGGAAATATATTGGCTGATTTCTCGACTGCATTTTATACGAAGCGGACAAAATGTGCGCCGACAGGCGTATCCTCATAATGAAAAGGCGGCAGGTTTTCTTTTCCTGCCGCCTTTTCTTCAATACCCCTGAGATCTAATATTTCTCCACAATCTGTCATAACTCTGTGTTTTGACTGTCCAATGAAGACGTATATGTCTTCTCAGATACACGGAATCGGCCTGTGGTACAGATCATGCTTATCTCTGTAATCTCCCATCAGACGCAGCGCATATTCCATCACATGGATACTCATGTCCGCCCAGTCGATCAGCGTACCTCTCAGATCCTTTCTGAGCCTGCGGATTTCCAGCTGAAACTGTCCCACAATTGCCTCATCCATGGAATCCACCACTGTGCTGACATGATGCATTTCCCTGCTGAGGTTCTCATACCCGGCATCCAGTCTGGCAACGTGCTTCTTCAGATCAGAGATATCTCCCTTCATGCCGGAGATATCCTCCTGCATCACGGTCATCTTTTCCTGCATTTCCGACATGTTCTGCTTCAGGCCGCCGATTTCTCCCTGCATGGCATCCATGTTTTCCTGCATTACCGACATGTCAGCCTTCAGACCCGCAACGTCTGTCTGCAGAACCGCCACATCTTCCTTTAAGCCTGCGACATCCGATTTCAGGACGGTTACGTCCTCCTTCAGTCCGGCCACATCTGTCTTTAATTCCGCGACATTCGATTTCAGAACGGTTACGTCCTCCTTCAGTCCCTCAACGTCTGTTTTCAGGACTGCCACATCTGTTTTCAATTCTGCCACGTCCGTCTTCAGAACTGCCACATCTGTCTTTAATTCCGCGACATCAGATTTCAATTCTGCAACATCCGTCTTCAGTTCCGCCACATCCGTCTTCAGCCCCGCAACATCCATTTTCAGTCCGGCAACATCCGATTTCAGTCCGGAGACATCCACCCGGATTTCCTTCACCTCGGCGCTGACACCGTTAATCGCTTCGAGTATTCTTCTTTCCGCATCTTCGCTCATTCCATTCCTCCTCGTATCATAAGCCTTCCGCACGAGCTCCCCCCGTTCGAGCGGCCATCTGCGCAGATAAGGGAATTTCCTTCCCCTATCCTATCACACGATGCGCGTGATATTGTTCCGGCACAAACATATCTGTGCCCCCCTCCATTTTCCAGATCGATCCGTTGCAGATACAATACCGGATTTTTTCCGCTTTTTCAATAGAAAAAACCACTGAAATGTAGTGAATTTTTCAGTGGTTCTTATGGCAGTTTGTGTCGCTTTTTTGTTTTTTTGGTAATGTTTTTTTATGTCACATTTGCACAGTAGATCATCTAACTAACGGGCACGAATTGCCCCCAAAGCCGCGAAAATACAGTAAAAAATGATGTCAACAACCACGATGCTCGCCCCGGCCGGAGTGGCGAACAGGAAGGAAACCGTCATTCCTGCCACAAAGCTGGATACGGAAAGCAGGACAGCAGTCAGGATCACGGCGCGGTAATGCCGGCAGACGCGCATGGCAGTCAGCGCAGGGAAAATGATCAAGCTGGAGATCAGGAGAGCCCCCATCATGCGCATGCCGAGAACCACGGTCACAGCTGTCAGAACCGCCAGCAGCACGTTGAAAAATCCGGTTTTCACCCCCGTCGCCCTGGCAAAAACGGGATCGAAGGTGACGGCAAAAAGCTGGTTGTAAAACAGAAGATACAGAACCAGCACCACCGCTGCCAGTATGACGCTTAAAACCACATCGCTCCTGCTCATGGCGAGGATGGAGCCGAACAGGTAGCTGTTTAGGTCCGTATTCATTCCGGAGGTCACCGACACCACCATGACGCCGATGGCCAGCGCTCCGGTGGAAAACATGGCAACCGCCGCGTCCCCCTTCAACTTTCCGTTTTCGCTGAGCCGAAGGAGCACAAAGGCAGCCAGGATCACCACGGGGATCGCCACCAGAAGGGGCGCAAGATGGAGGGCGGAGGCCACCGCCAGCGCGCCGAAGCCCACATGGGAAAGGCCGTCCCCGATCATGGAGTAGCGCTTCAAAACCAGGCTCACGCCCAGGAGAGAAGCACATATGGAAATGAGGATCCCCGCCACAAAAGCCCGCTGCATGAACGGATAGGTAAGCATTTCGCCCAGATATGAAAGCATTTCCGTCATTGGTGTCCGCCCTCCTCTCCCAGAAATTTCTTTCCGACCCCGCTGTTTTCATACTCCTGCGTCGTCCCGAAAAAGCTTCCCTCCTGAGACAGATGCAGGATGTGGTCCGCATGCTCCACCGCCTCCCGGATCGCATGGGATACCATGATCAGCGTCATGTGGCGCTTCCGGTTCAGAACATCCATCAGCTCATAAAACTCATCGATGGCAAGGGGATCCAGTCCGGTGGTGGGCTCATCCAGCAGAAGCAGGCGTTCCGCCGCGCAAAGGGAACGGGCAAGAAGCACCCGCTGGCGCTGACCGCCTGAGAGCTCCTGAAAACTCCTGTTTTTCAGATCCGCTATGCCAAGAAGCTCCAGATTCTCTCCGGCCCGCTTCTTCTGCGCCGCGCTGTAGCCGGGAAGCAGCCCCCGGCTGTTTAAGCAGCCGGAAAGCACCACCTCGTAGACGGAAGCGGGAAAATCCTTCTGCACCGCGTCCTGCTGAGGCACATAGCCGATCTGGGTGGATTTCAGGCCGTCCCCGAAAAGAAGCTGGCCTCCGAAGGGCTTTTTCAGGCCGAGAAGGCCCCGGATCAGGGTGGTTTTTCCCGTGCCGTTTTCTCCTACGATACACAGATAGTCCCCCTCGTTCACCTGAAAATTCAGGCTGGAAACCACCGTCTGGTTTTCATAGGAAAAGGACAGGTTGCTGCATGTGATCAAAGACATCCGATTTCTCCTTATATTTTGGCGGGCAATGAACCGCAGGCAGAGCCGCCTCAGTCGTTCAGCGCCCGCTCCAGGGCCGCCAGATTCTGCCGCATCAGCGACACATAGGTTTCTTCCCGTTCCGCCTCTTCGGCAGTCAGCGTGTGACAGGAATGAAGCATGGCCGTCTCCGCCCCCGCCGCTTCCGCGATGGCGTCCGCCACCCTGCCGTTTGACAGCTCCAGATGAAATACGACGGGAACTCCATCCTCCCTCACCTTATCGGTCAGAAAGGCGATGGTCGCGGCGCTGGGCTCCGTTTCCCCGCTGCAGCCGGGAAATGCGGCATAATATTCCAGTCCATAGGTCCGGACAAGATACAGGAAGGGAAACCGGTCTCCGAATACCAGCTCCTTCCTCTTTGCGCTTCCGATCATATCCCGGTAATCCGCATCCAGTGCGTCCAGCTCCTCCAGATAGGCGGCTGCGTTCTTTTCATAGATGTCCGCCCGTTCCGGATCGATGGAAATCAGCATGTCCCGGATATTTTCCACTAGAAGCTTCGCGTTGACCGGGGAGGTCCATACATGCTCGTCATACTCCGCTTCTTCCAGATGCACGCCGTCCGTCTCCCCTTCTTCATGTTCGTGATGATGCCCTGTCACCTGCATGCCCTCCGCTGTTTCTTCCTCCAGCGGATCCACCCAGTCCAGCAGGCTGCAGGCCGTCACCTGCGCGTCGTTCCCGTCCAGAACCTCTTCCACCCAGACGTCGGATTCGCCTCCCGCATACAGAAACAGGTCGCTCTTCGTAATCCGGATGATGTCAGCCGGGGAGGGCTCATAGGAATGGGCCTCCATGCCCGGTTTTAAAAGCTGGGTTACCTCCACGTATTCTCCGCCGATCTGCCGCACGAAATCACAGGGCGGAAAAATGGTGGTAACCACCTGCACCTTTTCCTTCCCGTCAGGCGCCGGCTCCGCCTCCTTTGGCACAGCCGTACAGCCGGTCAGAAACAGGCCGGCTGTGAATACGATCATAAGCATCCCTTGCAGCAATTTTCTCAATCTTCGTCTCTCCTGTCTTCCTGAGACTCCTCGGAAAAACCTTTCCAGGAAAAACCTTTCCGGTATTCCGCAGCAGCCTCTTTCAGCTCGTCCAGCGTTTCCTGGAACCGCTTTGACGTCATGGTGGGGTTCGTTTTCAGCAGTCTGCGCCGGTTAATTCCCTTCAGGAAAGCATCAAGCTTTTCTTCCCTCACTCTTCTGTTTCCAACGAACCGCTCCCAGAGCTCCATCACCTCTCCGCGCTTTTCCTTCAGAATGTCGGATGCGGGCAGCGCCCTTCTCAGTGCGTCAAACCGCTCCTCCATGCCGGAAAGAAGCTCTTCCATACCGGAAAACAGCTCCTCCCGCTTCTGGGCGCCACGCTGCGCAAAGGCTTCTTTTCTGCTGTCCCATTCATCCCCTGCAACAGCTATGAGCACATCCAGCCGTTTCTGCATGCGCTCCATCTCCTTTTTGGCCTGCTCGGTCCGCACCAGAATATCCCGCAGATCCATTGCCGCCTGAAAGGAAAAGGCGAAATCCACAGAAAACCAGACCAGCACCACCGTCACAAGAGCGGTCAGGGCCGCAGGCGGAATCAGAAACGCCAGCCGTTCCACCGCCGGATGCAGAAAGCGTGTCATCAGCACCGTAAGCGCTCCCCAGCAGAGCGAGGAACTCAAGCAGATCTGCCCCTGAAAATTGAACCGCTTATGGGAATAATCCCAGTAGCGCACCTTGAAAAGAGCCTCCATCACCACGCCCGTCACATATTCCAACGCCGTAGCCCCGATACAGCCGGCGAAGAAAACCAGAACCAGATTGTCCCGCACCGGAGCGGATACCAGAAGCATCATGATCGCACCGGAGCCGTACAGCGGCAGAAAAGGCCCGCGGATAAAGCCCCTGTTCACAAATTTTCTCTTACAGATGGAAACATAGGTGGATTCAAAGCACCAGCCGAAGAAGCAGTAAAAGAAGAAAAAGAAAAGCCACTGAACAGCCGTATAATGATACATTCCCTCACCATTTTCCTTTCCGTATTCCGGATGGCCGTCACCGGTAGATTCCCACCGTCACGCCCAGCCTTCCTTTTTTCGTTTCCGCCCCTTCCTCCAGAAAAACAAAGCGGCCAAAGCCCCGGACGCTCACCCGGTCCTGCCCCTTTAAGGTGAGGCTGTTGTTTTCACACAGTCTGCCGTTTACATAGACCTTTCCAGCCCGGAACAGATCCAGGCTGCGGCTTCTTGACAAATTGAACACCTTCGCTGCCACCGCATCCGCCCGGTTAGCGCTCACCACCAGACGGACGGTCTCCGGCTGCTTCGCCGCAGGCCACTGTACGGCTCCGCCATTTTTATCGATCTGCTCACACCGCACAGAGGTATGGCGCACCCGATCCAGATTTTCACAGATAAAGGGCGCGATGGTTTCCGTACAGAAAATCCATGCGTGCTTTCCCTCCAGAAAAATATCGCCCACCGTGCTCCGGTCGATTCCCAGGTGCATCAGAGCTCCCAGAAAATCCCTGTGGGAAAAATCCTCCGAGAATTTCTCGGAAAGAGGGCTGATCCTAAGGGCCGCAATGGGAAAATCCTCCTCATAACCCAGCTCTTCGGCAGATCCGAAACGGGCCATCCGCCTCTCACAGTCCTCATTTCCGCCCCACAGCGAAAAGGGACAGAAGGCGTTTTTTCCCATCGCCTCCCAAAGCGCGTCCTGTTCCGCCAGGGACAGAAAACCGGTAAAGGCAAACACGTTCTGTCTGTAGGATTTTTCCGCCAGATCCAGAAATCTCTTTTTCAGCTGTTCCAGTTCTTTCTGCGTTTCCGCCGCCATTCTTTCCTCCCTGACAGAGCCCGGCCCTTTGGCTTATACGAAGCTGATCACCTGATCCTTCGGGGCCTTTGTCTTTATCACACTGCTGGCGTGCAGCACGGGACCTTCCCCGCCGTACTCCGCCCAGTATTCCTTTTCCACACGGGCCGTCACCTTCACCCAGTCCTGCTCCTTCAGATCCTCTGCGCCCTGATAAACGCAGACATATCCCAAAAACGCCATATCCTCCGCGCAGCAGGTCATCGCCATCCGCCCCGGGATGAAATGATCCTTCGGGTATCCATCCGGCTTCATGACCATGGCGGTGAACTGGATATTTTTCCCCACGTACCGGTCCAGGCTGTCCAGGGAATCGATGTACCAGATACCATAGCCCATGTCGTCCAGGACGATGGGATCGCTGTTTAAGTCAAACGGAAGATCCTCCTCAAACATCTGATTGATCTCGCCGTTCTGATCCTCAAAAATGATCTCTCCCTGCTGGTTCACCGCCTTTACATTTCTGCGGTAACCCGCCAGCGTCTGCTCGTCCAGTCCGTCACACCGGTTGAAAATGATCATTTCGGACTTGCGGAGCATCTCGGCAAGGAGGGATTTCATGTTCGTAAAATAAGTGGAAAATGTGGAAGCGTCGATTGTGGTGATCTGCTGCTCCACCCGCCAGTGCCAGGGCAGCTTCATGTTTTTGAAATTCCACATGCCATTGTATTCAATGATGATCCGCTCCGGCTTATACTTCTTTTCAAATTCCAGCAGATGCTCCGGCGTGAAGTCCGCCTCGCTCTCCACCGGCTCCAGCACGGAATTACTTCTTTTTAAAAGGGCGGGCGAATACTCATTCTCGCCGTCCTCACACAGAATGATCAGCGTCTTTCCCTTGATCTGAAAATAGGGCTGATCCAGCGTATAAGTGATAAATTCCGTCTTTCCACTTTCCAGAAAGCCATTGATGATATATACAGGTTTCATTTTTTCAACCATTCCTCCACTCGCTGCCATGTAAAGCGTTCATGAGCATTCCGCTTTGCTCCATGCTCATGAACGCAGGTCGCTGCGCGACTTGTCTGCGTTCCAATCAGGCCGTGAACAGCTCCTTCAGAGCATCTTCCTTCAGTTTGGAACCGATCACACAGAATTTTCCGGTCACGTCCGGCTTTCCTTCCCGCACATTGCTCTCTTCCGGAACATAATCAAAGTAAACCCAGGTGCCGTCTCCGGCGGGTACCATTCCCTTTGCCCGAAGCACAAAGCCGTACTTTTCCTCGTTCTCCAGAGCCTTCAGGATGCTCTCCACCTTTTCTCTGGAGTAGGATGCGGGTGTCTCCATGCCCCAGCTTGTGAACACCTCATCCGCATGATGATGGCCGTGATGGTGGTCATGATGATCGTGCTCATGGCCGTGGTCGTGACCACAGCAGCATTCTTCTCCATCATGATGGTGATCGTGATGATGATCATGACCGCAGGCGCACTCTTCCCCGTCATGAACGTGATGGTGCTCATGATCGTGATGATGGTGCTCATGGTCGTGATCGTGGCAGTGCTCATGATCATGCTCCTCTTCCCTGTGGGCCAGCACTTCCTTCATCAGCTCCTTCTCCAGATCGGAGCCATCCTCGATGGTCTTCAGGATTTCCTTTCCGTCCAGCTGGACGATGGGCGTAGTGATCAGCGCGGCCCTGCTGTTGTGCTCCCGGATCAGATCCACAGCCTGCTGCACCTTTTCCGGACTGGCGACGTCCGTTCTGCTCAGGATAATCGTTCCGGCGTGCTCAATCTGGTTAATGAAAAATTCTCCGAAATTCTTGATGTACATTTTGCACTTGGAAGCGTCCACCACAGCAACGGCACTGTTTAAGGTGATCTCACCTCCCATGTCCACATCTTCCACCGCCTTCATCACATCCGAAAGCTTGCCCACACCGGAGGGCTCGATCAGGATACGGTCCGGATGATAGGTCTCCATCACTTCCTTCAGGGAGGTTCCGAAGTCCCCTACCAGAGAGCAGCAGATGCAGCCGGAGTTCATTTCCTTGATCTCGATTCCGGACTCTTTCAGGAATCCGCCGTCAATACCGATCTCTCCGAACTCATTTTCAATCAGAACCACCTGGCTTCCGGCCAGAGCCTCTTTTAACAGCTTCTGAATCAGCGTGGTCTTTCCCGCTCCGAGAAAGCCCGATACGATATCGATTTTTGTCATTTCCTCTTTCCTTTCTGCCGCCGGTCAGGCGGCTCTATGCAAAGACACAAACGTCTGTTTCTGGCACTCTTCTTATTTTGCCCCGTTTTCCCGTTCTTGTCAACCGCCGGGAAACGCGCCTTACTGAATCAAATTCTCAAATTGCTGTTCACCGGCAAGCCAGCGAACAGCAGCCTTTCAATTACAGCTGTTCACTCCGCTTCATAATCTTCCGTCCCGCGCAGGGAGCCGTAGATTTCTGCTCCGGCCTGATTCACCTGCTCCATGGAAAGGACGGCAGTCTGCCCCTGAGTTCCGCCCAGAACCAGTCCGACAAAGTTTCCGCATCCGTCAAAAACACCGGCTCCGGAGGCCCCCTCCTGTGCGCTGCTGGAAAGAATCATCACATCGCTGCCGAATTCTTCCCGGTACCAGGCTCTTTCCAGAAGAGAGGCCTCCAGAGTCAGGTCTGCGCATCCATCCGGCGCGGATGCCATCACAAAAAGAGGGCTGTAAGCGTCCAGCGTATCAAACCTGCGCTGGTGCAGGCTGACGAGAGCGGGTATTTCCGCATCTGTGTCAGCTTCCGCAGGCGTTTCCGGCCACTCCGCCTCCACAAAGCCCACATCCAGCGAAGCGCTGATGCCGACGGTTCTGCCCGGCGTAACCGTCCCGTCATAAAAAACAACGCGCAGAACCTCTCCTTCTTTCAGAAGATGTCCTGCGGTCGCTATGATCAGGCGGCCGTCTCTCTCATCCCACACGACGCCGCTTCCATAATATTCCGCTTCTTCCCCTGCCACATCCAGACGGACACAGCAGCGGGCTGTCATCTGCTTCGCCTCCTGCAGCCGTTCTCCATCCAGCGCCTCCAGCACCGGAAAGCTTTGCGGCTGCGTCTGAGCAGTCTGCTCCGACGGCCGCTTTACACATCCTGCGGCAGCAAACGCGAATAAGGCCATTATCGCACCCGCCAGAAACCACGCAAACGGAATTCTTTTCTTCCCACATATCACAGGCGGCGCAGTGTGCGGAGCATGTTGTTTCTGCCTCATATTTTTCTCCAAAAAAAGAAAATGAGCAGGACTGTAAGCCGGGTTATGTCGTGAATAATCATCTATCTAGGACTGCCGTTGCCGGCAGCCTCAAGCAACCTACCTGAAAGCAGGCCGGGCAAGCCTGTCGCTTTCTGTTTGGTCTTGCTTCGGATGGGGTTTACATGTGCCCCGCCTGTTACCAGACGGGCGGTAGTCTCTTACTCTGCCTTTCCACCCTTACCAGGCCCGAAGGCCCTTTCCGGAAAGCTTCGTTTTCGAAGCCTTCCGGGGCGGTTTATTTCTGTTGCACTGGCCTTGGAGTCACCTCCACCGGACGTTATCCGGCATCCTGCCCTGTGAAGCCCGGACTTTCCTCACCTGCCGCCTTTTCGAAAAAAGAACGGACAGCCGCGATTATTCATCCTACTCATTTTCTGTCATCTAATATACCTTTTTAAGCTGTTTTTGGCAAGTCCTTTGTGCACTATACGCGGAAACAGCTTCCTCCCACAAATTCTCTGACAATGGAATTCTGCGGGATGTTCTCGCTGCTGACGCCCAGGAAATATTCCAGAAACTTCAACAGCCGCTTCGCCTCAAAATACTCCGGCGTATCCCTCTCAACGCTGTAAAGCAGCGGCTCCGCATACTGCTTGAGTACGGAAAGCTCATAGATCAGCGCGGAATTGAACATGGCATCGGCACTTTCCTGGAAAGGGAAGATATTCTCCTCTTCTCCTCTTCTGACGGAATTCCACATGCGCAGCGTGTGCGTGGCGTTCGCGCCCCGTGTCCTGGCGTCCCGCACCAAACGGCGGATCAGCCTTCCATCCGTGGTGGCGATCCGGTTGTGGTCATCCACATTCAGGCTGGTCAGCGCGCTGATGTAAATCTTATATTTGCTTTCCAGCGGCAGAGAATGGGACAGTTTGTCGTTGAGTCCGTGGATTCCCTCGATTACCAGGATGTCGTCCTTTCCCAGCTTTAGAAAATCCCCTTTGTACTCCCGCAGTCCGGTCTTGAAATTAAAGCGGGGCATCTCCACCCGCTTTCCGGCAAGCAGTTCGCACATATCCTGATTGAATTTCTCCACATCGATGGCTTCCAGACATTCAAAATTATAATTTCCGTCCTCGTCCAGCGGCGTTTTTTTCCGGTCCACAAAATAATCGTCCACCGCGATCGGATGCGGGGTCAGCCCGTGCGTTTTCAGCTGAATGGACAGCCGGTGGGAAAAGGTGGTCTTACCGGAGGAAGAAGGGCCCGCGATCATGACGAACTTCACGTTCCCCCTGCGGGCGATGTCGCTGGCGATCTCTCCGATCCGGCGCTCCTGCAGGGCCTCCTGCACCAGAACCATTTCCGCAAGATTTCCCTCACAGATCTTATCGTTCAGATCCGCCACCGTTGCGATTCCCATCTCCGCTCCCCAGTCGTTGGAGCGCTCCAGCACATGGAAGAGTTTTTCCCTCGGTTCAAATGCCGGCACCAGTTCCGGCTCCTGCCGGTCCGGCAGCATGAGCATCATGCCGTTCCGATAGGGGATCAGATCAAAATGCTGCAGATATCCGGTGGAAGGTACCATATAGCCGTAGTTATAATCATAGTAACCATCCAGGCAGTACACATTGACATAGGACCCCCTTCTGTAACGGAACAGGCGCACCTTGTCATCCATTCCCTGAGAATCGAACAGTTCAATCGCCTCATCCGTGGGATAGGCACGCTTCATGATGGGCAGATTCTCCCGGACCAACTCCTGCATCCGTGCCTTCACCTGCTCCACAAAGGAGGGATCAATCCGCTCCCTGCCATCCCCGCTTCTGGAAACCACCCTGGCGGCCAGGTTTCCCTTGGGCAGGCAGAAATACCCCCGGCCGATGGAGAATTCCACGGAGGCCTTCCCCTCCTGCAGGGATCCGGATACATCGCTGACCGCCTTCAGCATGAGCATACAGGCGCTTCTCACATAGGTATCATGGCCGATCCGGTCCGCCGTGGTCTGGAAGGTCACGGTAACATCCTTCGCCACATTTTTATACAGTTCCTTAATCTTGTTGTTCGCCACCGCAAGCACAATCCTGTGGCCGTATTCCCCCTGATGTTCCCCGGCGAGCTGCTCATAGGTCACGGGAGACCGGTATTCCCTGCATTCGCCGTTCACTGTCACCTTCACCATTTCGTCCCAACTCCTTTTAGATTCGCCGTCCTCTCCGTCTCATTTCAGTCTCCTGTCCGCATCCACGCGGCAAGCTTTTTGGCAAGGTCCGCTTCTCTTTCCAGCTGAACAAGCCGATTCCGGCTCCTCTCAGGAACCCTGTTCAGGCCGTCTTTCTCAGGGCTTCCTTCTTCATGTTCATCCGCATGGGTTCCTGCTCCTGCCAGAATCGCCTCCCGGGCAGCGCCGTTTTTCCGAACACTGTCCTCCAGATATTCCAGCAGCACCGGATGACGGCTCACGATCAGCGGATAACCGTAACGCTCCCCCGCTTCCCGCCAGACTTCCTCCGACAGGAAAAGGCCCCGCGGCATTTCGGGGGCATCCGCATCATATGACGCGGCAGAATCCGCCTCGCCGCTGCCCGTCATGCGCACATTCCGGGCAAAGATTGCGGTGTAGAATTTGCCGTCCTCCTTCACCATATCCTCCGCCGCAATCCGGTATCCCAGCCGTTTAAACGTCCGTCGGACCAGCCACAGCTCGGACTGCGGCTGCACGATGACGGTCCGCATCCGGAAAAGCTTCTGCGCCGCATCCTCCAGGATGCGCGCCGCAAGCCTTCCGCCGATCCCCGCCATGAGCAGGGTATCCGCTTCCGGCCGTCTGCCGTGATCCGCTCTGTCGTCCGGGCCCGTTTCCTCTTCCACCCACTGCATGGCGGAAAGTCCGTCGGAAAGCCGCGTTTCTATGTAAGCGGATAACCCCGCTTCCCGGATATGCTCTCTGGCCCGGGCCA
The DNA here is from genome assembly GCA_900544445.1 of uncultured Lachnospiraceae bacterium. Taxonomy (GTDB): domain Bacteria; phylum Bacillota; class Clostridia; order Lachnospirales; family Lachnospiraceae; genus Eisenbergiella; species Eisenbergiella intestinigallinarum. Next base: position 5,605 of record UQVK01000067.1, on the reverse strand, counting down.
GAGGTCCTTCATTTACGTCCATCGCAAGCACTCTGGGGCAGATCCCGTTCTGCACCAGGTAAATGGCCGTATAGCCGTGGTCGCATCCCACGTCGGCCACGATGCTGCCCCGTTCCACCATGGACGCGGTCATAAAAAGCCGTTTTGACAGCTCCATTGTTTTCGTTCCTTCCCCGCGCTTAATCCAGATAATCCTTCAGCTTGCGGCTGCGGCTGGGATGGCGCAGCTTACGCAGCGCCTTCGCCTCAATCTGACGAATACGCTCACGGGTCACGTTGAATTCCTTGCCCACTTCCTCCAGGGTTCTGGCGCGGCCGTCGTCCAGTCCGAAACGCAGGCGAAGCACCTTCTGCTCTCTCTCCGTCAGGGTTCCCAGCACCTCGTTGAGCTGCTCCTTCAGAAGGGAGAAGGCGGCCGCATCCGCAGGCACAGGCACATTGTCATCCTGGATGAAGTCTCCCAGATGGCTGTCTTCCTCCTCGCCGATGGGCGTTTCCAGAGAAACCGGCTCCTGGGAAATCTTCAGAATCTCACGCACCCGCTCCACAGGCATGTTCATCTCCTCCGCGATCTCCTCCGGAGTAGGTTCCCGTCCCAGCTCCTGCAAAAGCTGTCTGCTCACGCGGATCAGTTTGTTGATCGTCTCCACCATGTGCACAGGAATCCGGATCGTCCTCGCCTGGTCCGCGATGGCTCTGGTGATGGCCTGACGGATCCACCAGGTGGCGTAGGTGGAGAACTTATAACCCTTGCGGTAATCGAACTTTTCCACCGCCTTGATCAGACCCAGATTTCCCTCCTGGATCAGATCCAAAAACAGCATGCCGCGGCCGACGTAGCGCTTGGCGATGCTGACCACCAGACGCAGGTTGGCCTCGGCCAGACGCTTCTTCGCATCCTCGTCGCCGTCCTCCATGCGCTGCGCCAGCTCGATTTCCTCCTCTGCGGACAGAAGCGGCACCTTGCCGATCTCCTTCAGGTACATGCGCACCGGATCCTCGATGCTGATGCCGTCCGGAACGGAAAGGTCGATATTCTCCATATCCACCTCGTCCTCCTCAGACAGAAGGATCTCCTCATCCGGAATGTCGTCCTCTTCGCTGGTGATGCGCAGCACATCCACACCGCTCTGCTCCAGAAGCTCCAGAAGCCTGTCAAACTGCTCCTCATTGAGCTTCATATCCGCAAAGTAGTCGTTTACCTCCTGGTATTCCAGAATATTCTTCTTTTTTCTCGCGACCGTGATCAGACCGCGCACCCGTTCAAGGAACTTCGCCTCTGCTGCCGCCCGCTCCTCCGGGGTCATCTCGGAGGCGGTAGTCTTCTTTCCTTCTTCCGCTTTTTCCTGTGTCTTTTTACCCATCTTTACGTCCATCCTTCCTGCGCATGTTACTATTGTTATCCTTAATCAAGGGAAATATGCGTTTTGCTAAGTTCTTCCAGTGCCTTTTTCCCGGCAATCACGCGGTTTATGGCTTCCACGTCGCTGCCGAGCCGCCCGCTGTTGTATTCGTAGCTGATCCGTTTGACGGAAACCAGAATATCATGCAGGGCTTTCTCTTTTTCCTTTTTTGTTTCCGGCTCCACCAGGCTGGTGTTGAAAATGGCCGCCGCCTCTCTCTGCTCCTCTTCCTCCGGGAACATGCTGATGATGGCGGCCGCATTCACCTCGCCCCGGGCCAGGTTTTCAAACAGCCTGTCCGCCACCTTCCGGTACAGCTCCTCCGTAAAATCCTCCGCCGACAGAAACGCGGCGATCTTCGGATAAATCTGCGGCTCCTCCGCCAGCCAGGTCAGAAGCAGCCGCTGGGTCTTCTTCACGTTGTCCTCCGGCGTACTCTTCTTCTGAATTCCCGATTTCGGCCGTTCCACCGGCCGGGCCAATCCGGTGCTCGCCGCAGTGGACGCCACCAGCTTCCGAAGGCTCTCAAAGCCGATATGATACTTCTCCACCACAGCTTCCAGATAGTTTTCCCGCTCCACCTCTTCCGGAAACTCGCAGAGCTTCTTCGCCACAGCGCGGTGGAATTCCGTCTTCTTCTCCGGATCGTTCAGGTCATATTCCCGCTGCAGCATGCGGATTTCAAATAAAAAGCTGTTTTCCGCATTGTCGATCCGTTCCTGAAATGCTTCAGCCCCCAGATTCTTGATGAATTCATCCGGGTCCTTATAGGGTTCCAGGTTGATCACCCGGCCGGTGAGCCCCGCTTCCTTCAGAATCCCGATGGCCCGAAGCGCCGCCTTCACGCCGGCGCCGTCGCTGTCATAGGAAAGCAGAACCTCTTTCGCATACCGTTTCAGAAGACCGGCCTGTCCCAGGGTAAATGCGGTTCCAAGAGAAGCCACCGCCTGATTAAAGCCCGCCTGGTGCATGGCGATCACATCCATATAGCCCTCGCAGAGAATGATGTTTCCCTTCCGCGAAGACCGGGCAAAATTCAGCCCGTACAGGTTCCGGCTTTTATCGAAAATGGGCGTTTCCGGAGAATTCAGGTATTTCGGCTTTCCATCGCCCATCACCCTGCCGCCGAAGCCGATAACACGGTGATTGATATCCTCAATGGGAAACATCACACGGTTCCAGAATTTATCATACATGCCGTGCTTTTCATCCGTATTGCAAAGCCCGGCCTCCCGGATCAGCTCCTCTGAATAACCTTTGCCTTTCAGATAACGCACCAGATCGTCTGCCGTCTTGTTGGCATAGCCCAGACCGAAACGATGGATCGTCTCGTCCGTCAGCTGCCGTTTCCGCAGGTAATGCAGTCCCGGTTCTCCCTGCTTCGCCCGGAGTTGAAAATAGAAATACTTTGCCGCCTCCTTATTGATGGCAAGCAGCCTGCTTCTTTTACTCTGCTCTCTTTTCGCCTCCTCCGATTCGTCCGCCTCAGGCAGACTGATGCCCGCTCTGTCCGCCAGCGCCTTCACGGCCTCCGGAAATGTGTCGTTTTCATATTCCATCAGAAAGGTAAACACATTCCCGCCCGCTCCGCAGCCGAAGCAGTAGTACATCTGCTTGGAACGGGAAACGGAAAAGGAAGGAGATTTTTCATTATGAAATGGGCAAAGCCCGAAGTAATTGGCCCCCTTCTTCTGCAGGTGGACATAACCGGAAATCACGTCCACAATATCATTTCTCGACCTGACCTCTTCGATCAGCTCGTCCGGATAAAACACAGGCCTCGCACCTCCTTCACCCTTAAGCGCCACAGACCGTTTACTTATTCGGCCAGCATTTGGGAATATAGATCTCCTCATACTGGGCGATGGCAAACCGGTCGGTCATCGCTCCGATATAATCGCAGACCACCCGTTCCCTGGGCTCTCCCCGCTCCATGAGCGCGATCAGCTCCGGGGATAATTTCTCCAGATGGTGCAGATAATAATCATACAGCGTCTCGATGAGAAGCTCCGCCTTTCCCTCCTCCCCCTTTGCATACGGGTTGGTATAGACATTCGTAAACAAAAAGGCGCGGAGCTTCTTCATCGCTTCCTCAACCGGGGGAGACATGCAGATCTCGTTCTTCCCGAAACTGTTCGTCACAATGTCGTGGATGAAATGATCCAGCCGTTCTCCCGTGGTCTTCCCTGCCGTTTCCTGAATATCCTTCGGAATGTCCTCTTCCTTCAGAATACCCGCCCGGATGGCATCGTCACAGTCGTGATGGATATAGGCGATCTTGTCGGAAAGCCGGACGATCCGCCCCTCCAGCGTGGCGGGATTGCCCTTCGTCTGGTGGTTGCGGATGCCGTCTCTCACCTCAAAGGTCAGATTCAGCCCCTGCCCGTCCTTTTCCAGCACATCCACGGTGCGCACGCTCTGTTCGCTGTGCTCAAATCCGTAGGGACAGACCCGGTTCAGCGCGCGCTCTCCTGCATGGCCGAAGGGCGTATGTCCAAGATCATGCCCCAGAGCGATGGCTTCCACCAGATCCTCGTTCAGCCTGAGCGCCTTTGCGATGGTTCTGGCGTTCTGAGAAACTTCCAGCGTATGCGTCAGTCTCGTGCGGTAATGGTCGCCCTCCGGCGCCAGGAACACCTGGGTCTTATCCTTCAGTCTGCGGAATGCCTTGCAATGCAGAATTCTGTCCCGGTCCCGCTGAAAGACCGGCCGGATGTCGCAGGGCTCCTCATCCTTAAGTCTTCCCAGGGAATTTTGGCTCAGGGCGGCGTAGGGACTTAAATATTTTTCTTCCCACTTTTCCAGATTTTCCCGAATCGTTGTCATCTGACGTTCCCCCGCAGCATACAAAAGCCCATCGGCCGCATGCTTTTTTAAGGCGAAAAAAGGAAAGGCTTTTTGTTTCCTTCCCGGCAAGTTTTATCCGTTTCGGGAACCGGAAAATGCCGATTCCCGAAACCCGCTATTTTATTATTCTGCGTTTTCTTCCAAAATCCTTTTTTATTTCCCAAAGGAATTTCCCCGGGAATTTTTCACGTGTACACCGCTTTCATCCTGTTCACGCATCAGGCTGCGGGATTGCGGTTTCTTCTGGCTCTTCCCTGTCCGCAGGCTTCTTCATACTCCTTCAGCTTCTGCCTCGCCTCCCGGCTCAGGTTCGTAGGTACCTGAATCTGCACCGTCACGTACTGATCTCCGTAAACGCCCGGACTGGACATGGAAACAATTCCTTTCCCACGGAGCCGGATTCTGGAGCCTGACTGGGTGCCCTCTCGAATTCTGCAGACCACATTTCCTGAAATGGTGGGAACCGTTACCTCCCCGCCGAAAACAGCCGTGGTGAACGGGATGGAAACGGTGGTATATACATCCATGCCCTTTCGTTCAAAGCCGGGCTTCTCTCCCACCGTCACCTTCAACAGAAGATCGCCGGCCTCTCCTCCGCCCGTTCCCAAAGCGCCCTTGCCCTTTAAGCGGATGCTCTTTCCGGACTCGATTCCCGCCGGGATGTGAACCTGCAGGGACTGCAGGCTGCCGCCCTCCTTCTGCAGGCGGATCACCTTATCGCAGCCGAAGGCCGCCTCGTCAAAGCTGACGGAAACCTCCGCTCTCAGATCCGCGCCCTTCTGCCGGCCGCCGAAATCTCCGAAGCCGCTCTGATAAAAGCCGCTTCCCGAGCCCTGGCCTCCCCTTCCATGAAAGCCGTTGCTTCCATGGAAAAAGTCTCCAAAAAGATCGCCGAAAATGTCACCCATATCGCCGCCTTCAAAATGAAATTCCCGGTATCCGCCGTTTCCGTCAAAACCCTGGAAACCGTTGAATCCCTGAAAGCCTCCTGCGCCGTCCGTGCCTCCATTAGCGCCCTGTCCCGCGCTTCCGTCAAAGGCCGCGTGGCCAAAGCGGTCATAAAGCTTCTTCTTTTCCGGATCACTCAGCACCTCATAGGCTTCCGTCACCTCCTTAAACATCTGCTCCGCGTGCCGGTTGCCCGCGTTCGTATCGGGATGATATTTCTTTGCCAGCTTTCTGTATGCTTTTTTAATCGCTGCGGCGTCCGCGTTCCGGTCAACGCCCAGCACTTCATAATAATCTCTCTTACCTGCCATATGAATCACCCTTTCTCTCATAATAACTTCTCGGAATCTTGAGCCTTGATTTTATAAGGCTTTCCGACCCCTATTTCAAAAAAATCACCCACTTTT
>UQVK01000066.1 GCA_900544445.1 uncultured Lachnospiraceae bacterium | reverse complement strand
CTCCCGAAACAGGGCGAGCAGCTGCGCAAAGGGCAGAAAACTTCCCTTCTCCTTATGCGGCTCCAGCCTCCGGTTCAGCTCCAGGATGGCCTCCGCCGGTCCAATGGAAAGGATGTGGCCACCCTCCGCGATATCCGTCTCCATGCCCGGAAAAATCCGCAGACCGTCCGCCACAAAAGTATCCCCCTCCCTGTCACAGCTGTTTTTGATATAGCCGTAAATCCTGTCAAATCCCAGCGTATTGAAATGCTCGGTCAGGCAGATGGCATCCAGTCCCGCCCTTTTCGCCTCCGCAAACAGCCAGTTCGTGTAAACCTCGGAAAACGGCAGCTTCTTCGCCAGCTTTCCGTGGGTGTGAAAATCCATTTTCATAGTTACCTCCTGCCGAAGCGTTTTACGCTGAGGCTCGCGCGCCGAATCTCCCATTCGGCGCACAGGATTTGTGACGCTTCGGCACAAATCCAGGTTGAAAAATGCGCTATCGAGCGCATTTTTCAACCTCCCTCCATTACTGATTCTGGTTACCGCTCACTCCGCGCCATCCGCGAAGCCGCGCTGTGCGTTCTTTCCCGTTACGCAAACATGCCGGGCAGAAGAAAGGCGGCCGCCGTCCATGCGACGGATACGGCAAGAAATACCCCGTCTGCCCTGCCAAGGCGCAGGGAAGAAAGACGCATCCGCTTCACTTTTTTGTTCTGCGAGGCGTAGCGATAGCCGCGCAGCTCCAGGGCCTCCACGGTGGTCCGGGATTTTTTTGCCATGTTCAGCATCAGCGGGTAAAAAGCGAGCATGATGATCTTCACCTGGTAGATGAGCCACCGGACCTTTCCCTTCAGGCTGTCCACAGCGGGCGGGTTTCCCCGCAGCCGGTAGGAAAGAAGAATGCTCTGAAATTCCTCCATCAGCGTGGGAAGGAGCCGATAGGCGAAGGAAATGGAAAAGGACAGCCGTTCCGGGCAGCCAAACCATTCCAGGCCGCTTGCCAGCCGGTCCGGTTCCAGCCCGGAAAACACGGTGATTGAGGCCAGCGATACGGCGGCCACCTTCAGCGTCATCACCAGAAGGGCGACAACCGTTTCGCCGTTTCCGCCGAACAGGAGCGATACCAGAAGCAGATATCCGGTCTGTGTAAACACGCCGATGCCGAACAGAAAAAGAACCAGCGGCGCGATTTTTGCAAGGGAAGCGGTAATGAGCAGAAAGAGAAACAGCCCGAGCAGCACGCGCACATCCTGCAGAAACCAGGGAACCACACCAAAGAACAGATACCACAGGATCAGCAGCCTGGGATCCAGTCTGGCTATCACGGTATCGCTGTTTCCATACGCATTTTTCAGCACCTGATTGCGCAGAAAATCTATGGTAAGCTTATCAAAAATGTTTTCCGAAAGTTTTTCCAGCATAATCATCCTCCCGCACATACAGCGAACGCTTCCTTCTCCGGCCGGACGTTTACCGACGCGTTTCCGAAGCATTCCACAAATTCATCCACCGTATAGCACCTGGCCCGCTCATCCAGCGCGCGTCCCATGGCAAAAATCTCCGGCGGACGGATTCCCACAAGCCGGGCGAGCCGCTCATCCGCAAAGATCTCATCCCGGGTGCCGTCCGCGATCAGGCTCCCCTGATGCAGCACCAGAATCCTCTCCGCCCACTGGCAGACAAGCTGCATGTCATGGGTGGCGATCAGCACCGTTTCCGTCACGTCCTTCAGCCTTTCCAGCGTATCCAGAATCTCCGCCCGCGTGGCAATGTCCAGGTTGGCTGTGGGCTCGTCCAGCAGAAGCACGGAAGGATTCAGGGCAACTCCGATGGCGAGGGAGGCCCTGCGCATCTGCCCGCCTGAGAGCAGGCGCCCGTCCCTCTCCTGAAGCTGCGTCAGGCCGAACTGGGAAAGGAGAAGCCGGGTCTGTTCCTCCCAGTCCTTCACCCCGCGCGCCTTCATGGCATACGCGATGTCCGCGCCGATGGAATCCTTGATGAACATTTCCTCCGGATTCTGATACACATAGGAAAGACAGTCCGCAAGCTTTTCCGGCTTCGTTTTCCCCGCATCCCGGCCGCAGACTGTCACGCGGCCCTCCGCAGCCTTCAGCGTTCCGGTCAAAAGCTTCATCATGGTGGATTTTCCGGCCCCGTTGGAGCCGATCACCGCCACCTTTTCCCCTCTTTTCACATCCAGGAAAAAGTGGTTCAGGCTTCTGGTGTTCTCTCCCTTCACGGCCCGGTATTCCACGCTCACATCCTCAAAGGACAGAACCGTTTCCCGCCCGGCTTCCGGCGCGGCGCTTTTTTTTACCCGCATTGGGTAATGGTAGCGGCAGGATGCAAAAGCCTGTCCGCCCTCCTCCACGGTAACAGGAAGCCGGACATCGTCAGGCAGACAGCCCTGTTCCTTCAGCCGCATGGCGGCCAGCGCCGTCTGCGGCGGGAAAATGCTGCTCTCCTGCAGATCCCTGATGCGCCGCAGGGCCTCCTTCGCCTCCAGCTTCCAGAGAATCCGGCCATCCCGCATCAGCACCGCATGCCTGCAATACCGGGCAATGTACTCCGTATGATGCTCGATCACGATGATGGTTTTTCCGTAGTCCTCATTCAGCCGTTTCAGGATTTCATAGGTCTGTCCGGCATGAAGGGGATCCAGCTGGGCGATGGGCTCGTCCAGGATCAGCACATCCGGACACAGGGCCGCCGCCCCGGCAAGAGCGAGCAGATGCTTCTGCCCGCCGGAAAGCTGCCAGACAAAATCCTCCTCTCTGCCCTCCAGGCCGCACATTTTCAGGGCTTCTCTTCCTTTTTCCAGATAGTCCTCGCAGCCGTAATTCAGACAGGAAAAGGAGGCGTCGTCCAGCACCGTGGGGCGGACGATCTGATTTTCAAAATCCTGATATACATATCCCACCTTTTCCGCCAGCCTGCCCACATCCTGTTCTGCGGTATCCTGCCCGTCTATCCATACCCGTCCGGTCATATCGCCCGCAATGAAATGGGGAATCAGCCCGTTCAGCGCCTTGCAGAGTGTGGATTTCCCGCAGCCATTGTTTCCAATGACTGCAAGGAAATCCCCTTTTTCCACGTGCAGGCTGATATTTTTCAGCGTTTCCTTCTCCGCTCCCGGATAGGTAAATGTCAAATCCTCAATTCGTATCATACTTCCGCTCCTGCGGCCGGACGGCCGCTTTTATTCCACCTTTATTCCGCTTCTTTCAGACTCGCATTTCTGCGCATCCAGAAAAGGACGATTCCTGCAACAACCGCAGCGATGACGATTCCGGTAAACAGTGCTCCCGTGCTCTCCGCCCAGGATGCCTCCCAGTCGATCAGGCTCAGGCCGCTTTCCGCAAGACATTCCGCGCCAATTGCAGCCGCGAAGAACACCACGCAGATCACGATATTGCGGATGGACAGCGCACCGCCCTGCGGCATGTTTTCAGCCGTGCGGGGCTTCATGCCGAGCAGCGGCTCAATCTTTCCATAGAGCCTGGGAACCAGAAACATGGTGGGAAGCATGCAGAACAGGATGCCGGAGAAAAGCACGTCGTTCAGGCAGGCAAAGCCCTCGGTCGCAAACACACTTTCCGGGAGTCCGGGAACCGCTTCAAATTCTGTAAAAGACGCCTGAACCTTCACGATATCCACAATCGTTCCCATCAGCTGCTGCACTGCCACGCCGAAGATGGAGGCAGCTGCAACGGCTCCCCGGTTCTTCGGGTTCTTCACCAGGCGGCCAGCCAAATATACGCCGATGGTTACGGTGATGAATTTTTCCAGCTCTCCCAGCCCGCCGAACTGTCCCAGCATGATCTCGCTGAAAACAAGCTCTCCTGTCGCCGCTCCCAGCGCCGCGGACAGCGGGTCAAAAAGGATCGACAGAGTGAGCGGGATGAACAGGAAATACTCCACGGAAAACTCCACAATTCCCACCTGGAAGGATGGGATCAGCTCCGTGATCAGAGTTGCCAGACCATACAGAGACATGGTCAGAACGAACACCATCAGCTTCTGTGACTGGGTGATGCCATATGCTTTGCTGTTTGCCGGATTCATGATGATAACCTCCATTGTTTTCTTATGTTTTCTTTCAGGCCCTTACCGCCAGGCGGCTCAGAGCCGTTTTTTATTGATACAAATTTATTATAAAGGAAGAATGTAAATTTATATATCAAACGATTTTAAAATGTAAGTAAATTTTCATTTTCTTGTAAGTTGTAACAAAAGTACGCATGAGTTCCTCAGGAAGACTGTTCCGTTATATAAAGAAACAGCGTACCCATGCTCCTTGAAAACATGGTTACGCTGCTTTTTAATTTTCCGGTATTTTCTTTTCCGGAAGACGTTATCCGTTTTGGGATTCCTTCAAACCTGTGTTTTCCAGAAAATCCTCTACGGATTCTGCTTTTGCTGCCTCCTTCAGCCAAGCAGAGAGTATCTCGATATCCTTTTCCCCTAATATACGCCTTTCCACGTATTCCGGCACCTGTCCATACACTTCAAGGACTTCCAGCACCGATTCTGCTTTCCCTTCCGCTTTTCCTTCTGCTTTTCCTCTTCTTTGCCAGATCTCCCGTTCTCCTTCTCTCAGCTTTTTCATTTCCTCTTCTTCGTTATACTCAAAAATTGACATGGCGATCACCTCCGCTCTCTGGCCGCGCAGAAAATCTGAAAGAATTCCTTCTTCTATGCATTCCGTCACAGCCCTGTCCACCGCTTCCTCAATCGCTGCTTTCCCGTCCGCATATCTCCTGATCCGGGTCACGAATTCACTGTATTCTCTCAGTGTCCTGCACCTTTCCATCAGTTCCTGATTGCATCCCTGATTGATATTCAGATACCGGACCTTCAGTTCCAGCTCCGGTTCCTCTTCCTTCTGCAAAAAGGCATCCGACAGCTTTATGGTTGTGTCCTCCGGTTTTTTCTCCTTCCCGTTGTAGAATACCACAAAATGGGGGGCAGGGAGCTTTATCATTTCGGACTGATACAGCGATTTTTTATTCACACTCTTTTCCTTTTTATTAAAAAGGAAAATCTTCGCCTGTGCGGCGGGTACGGCACTCCCTTCGTCCGCTCCCGCCTGTTCTTTTGGTTGCATTTGTTCTGGAATCAAGCATAGAGCTTCTGAATGGAATGTCAGAATAGACATGCGGCGGGGAATCCGCCAGTTGCCGAACGGCTTACAGAATTTTTATGCTTACCTGTATTGTAGCATTTCATCCGCCCCGGTTCAATAAATTTTTAATGGTGAAGGGTCAGACCTTCCGCGCCGTCACGATCAGCATCATGGGCCGCCGCAGTTCGTCCGCCATGCCGGGAATTTCCCGCACCATCTCTTCCGTGGGCGCAGGCTCCGCCACATGGAGAAGCTGGAAGCCCTTCTTCATAAGCGTTTCCAGATAGGCTGCGAGGGTGCGGTGATACTTTACCACCTTTTCTCCTAAGAATACCGCTTCCCGTTTTCCTTCCTGAAAATAGTGATCCACCGGAAAATGCAGGATTTCCCCATTCTGTCCATAGTACCAGTCCTGACTGCCCTCTGCCGTGAAAATGGGGTGCTCCACCGTGTAGGCAAGAACGCCGTCCGGCTTCAGCCATCTGTGGATCTTCTCAAGGAATTCGTCATAGGAGGCCAGATAATGGAGCATCAGGGAACAGATCACCACATCAAAACTGTTTTCCGGAAATTCCGTGTCCTCAAAGGCTTCCCGCCTGTATTCGATGCCCTCTCTTCCGTTGATCTGCCGCGCCTTCTCCAGCATTTTTTCGGAAATATCGATTCCGGTCACATGCGCCGCCCCGTGTTCTATAGCATAGGCCGCGTGCCACCCCAGCCCGCAGCCTAAGTCCAGGACGTTTTTTCCGGCGAAATCCGGCAGCAGAGGCTCCAGGGTGGGCCACTCGCCCGCCCCGGCAAGTCCCTTTATGCTGCGGGACATCTGATTATATTTTTCAAAAAAAATGGGATCGTCGTATTTGTTTTCCTTCATTCTGCATTTTCCGCCTTTCTCTGCTTTTATTTATAGAAGGCATTTTTCCTATCCCTGCCGTCTGTTGATCACATCCACCACAGACATCCGCATCAGGCTGCGGAATGGCAGAACCACAGCGAGCAGGGAGGATGCCAGCACAATGCCCGTGATTCCGGCAAGAGGCAGAAGCGGAAGGCTCCAGGCATCCTGCCAGAAGCTGGTGATCAGGCTCAAAAAGAGGACGCGCTGGACGGGGATGCCAAGCAGCCAGCCCATCAGGCAGCCGCCTGCCGCATAGGAGAGTGCCTGCGCTGCCAACATGCCGAAAAGCTGTCCGCTGTCGAGCCCCATCGCCCGCAGAATTCCATACTGCCGCTTTCCGGATTCCGCATTCATACGGATTGTATTGGCGACATGGAGCACCGTGATCCCCACAATGACGGCAAGAAAGCCCCAGGCCAGAATGGCCATGGCCCGGTACAGCCGCTTCTGGGCCTGCATCCGGTCAAAGGAATCCTCAAAGGTCACGCCTTCCGTAAAATATGCCTTTATGGCTTCCACATTTTCCCGATCCGCACCGTTTTCAAACTGGATGTCCAGAATATTATAGCCTTCCTCTCCCGTCAGCTCCAGGAAGGTACGTTCGGAAACAAGCAGAGTCGCCGTCCCCTCCTGCCTCGCGAGCGGGCTTTCCGACAGAATCCCAGCCACGGTCACGGTCTGCTCTCTGCCTCCGATTGCAAGCGTCAGTCTGTCTCCCACTGAAATCTGCGGGGCGGAAGCTTTTTCCGCTTTTTCTCCGCCGTTCGTTTCTGTTGCGGCTCCGCCCCCTTCTTCAGTCCCCGTTTCTGCTGCGCCTGCGGCCCCTTCTTCGGCTCCCGTTTCCTCCGGCGGGGCCACATACAGAACCTGTCCCGGATTTTCAGAAACGTCCTTCACCGATCCCTCCGCCAGACTCTCCTCCGCCCAGGCAAACTGATTTTTTTCATAGGAAATGAGGTTCGCCATTTTCCGGCCAGACGGCGTCCGGCCTGCCTCCGCCGTCTTCTCCGCTGTCATGGAAATATTGTAGACGAACATGCGTCCGTATACCCGCTTCACACCGTCCATCTGAAGAACAGCATCCGCCACCGAATGGGGAATGGAGCAGGTATTGTCCGAGCTGACCACGGAAAGCTCCGGCGTCCACGGAGGAGGAAGGAGGGCGTGCGCCAGGAAATCCGCGACGGTGGTAAATGCCAGAAACAGCACGATACAGAGGGCAAACGCGCCGCTCATCAGCACATAGCCTTTTTTCACCAGAAAGGCCTGCCGGATGCCCAGCGCAGCTTCCGGATTCAGACGATACAGCCGGGAAAGCCCTCTCTCCTTCCACGGCGTCGAATATCGCTTTTCCCGCTGCGCCATGACAACGTGCCTTCCTCTCCCGGCTGTCCGGCCTGCCGTTCGCACCGCCTCCATGGGAGAGACCCGCATGGCTCTTTTTGCCGGAGCGCGTGACGCAAGGAGCACGGTCAGCACGCCCAGCGCCGCCCCAGCGCAGGTGCCCGGAAGGCTGACTCCCCAGACCGGCATACAGGAAAGCCGTTCCGGCCCGGCCGTTTTCATCAGCGCCGACACCAGACAGACCGCCGCGGCCGCGGCAAGAAGCCCCGCCGGAACCGCCGTCCGGCACCAGCAGAGAGCCTCCAGGCGCACATAGCGCAGGATCTGCCTTCTGGTCGCGCCCAGACTCCGGAGCATGCCGAAAAATTCCGTCCTCTGGAGCACATTTCCGTTCAGGCTCCCGGAAATCATCAGAACGGCGGCTGCCATCACAAGCAGCGCGAGAAACAGCGCCACAGCATAGATTTGGGAAGCATCGCTGTTCCCGGTAAACTGCCAGCTTCCATAGGTGCGGATCTGCCACGCCCGCTCTCCCTGCAGATACCGCTCCGCCATGCCGAACAGCGCCGCCATCAGAAAGACCGCCAGCGCGATGCAGGTCCGCGTCATCCTGCTGCCCCTTTTGTGTACCCGTGCGGAAATGGGAATCAGTTCCAGCCAGTTTTTCATTGCAGTATCCTCCTGTTTTGCCGCCGCAGAGCGGCCTACAATCATAAAAGAATGGCGTGAGTCATTCTTTGCCTTCTTTTTTACGGATACCACAAGCATATCAGGTTCTTCTTACAGATGGATGAACGGAAGCTTACAATTTTGCAATGTTCTTACTCCTGGAAACGCCTGTCACTGATTAAAATAGAATGCGCTTCCCAGGTACGGTTCGTCCGCCGGAAAGGTATCTACGGGATTCAGACCGGTCATCTTCAGTTCCGCGCCTCCGTCCATCGTATAATAAACTTCCGTCACATCCAGATTTTCCGTAAGGGTGCGCCACAGGCTGTCCAGCATAAACCAGCGCAGAGATTCTTCATCGAAAAAGAAAAAGTCCTCCTTCTGTTCTCTGTCATCCAGACCGGCAATCAACGTAGAATCCGGGGACCAGTCTGCATGAACCGTCGTCCCGTCAACAACCGCGCTGTTCAGCGTGAAATCCAGCCCGGTCCACTGTGACAGACATTCTGCCAGCGTCTGGCCGGTCACCTCCGTGACTGTCATCGTCATGCTCCTGATCAGACCATCCTCCTGCGCCGTTTCGCTTCCTCCTGAAAAATCCGCGTAAATCGTCGCTTCCACCTCTGCCTTACCGCTCTGGCCGCTCCCTTCCTCCGCTCCATGGCAGGCGGGCAGAAGCAGCATCAGTACAGACAGAAGCACGCACATCGTCCGGTTTCGTTTTCTTCCGGCCATTTCTTTTCTGGCTCTCATATCCCGTCCTCTCCTTCATAATCCCGGACCACGTCATAGTCCAGGCTGGAAAAATCCACCGCGCCAAGGCTGTCCGGCCCCTCGTTTTTTCTGTAGTTTCTGGTGAAATCCCGCACAGAATCCAGAAACTGCTCGCCGTATTTTTCATATTTAAACACGCCCACGCCGGAGACGGTAAGCATCTGCTCCCGGTTCACCGGACGCACGATGCACATATGGGCCAGGGTTTTATCTGAAAATACGATGTAGGACGGCACGCCCTCCGCATTGGCGATTCTGGCGCGCAGGCGGCGCAGCACCTCAAACAGCTGTTCCTCTTCCTCATCCAGCACAAAACCGCCGGGCGTGCGGGCCGTTTTCTTCTTTCCGGCCGTTTTGCCTGCCGCGCCTTTTTTCTCCGAAGGCTCCTGTTCTTTGGCCATTTTCATGACGATCCGTTCGCCTTCTTCAAGAATCCGCGCCGATTTATCCGTGAGCTTCACGATGGCGTAGTCGTCCGGCGTGACGGCGAGATACTCCTGCAGCATGAGATGGTTCATCACCTGGCGCAGACGGTATGTGGGCACTTTGGCAAGGCTGGCATAATAGACGTTTTCATCCATCCGGTACTGCCGGATTTTAGCCGTATTCGCGCCGTGCACCGTGTCGATGATCACATTGGTTCCATACCTCTGACGACACTGGCGCACACAGCCTATCAGCTTCTGCGCGATTTCCGTCACGTCCGTTTCCTCGAACTGGCTCAGGCAGTTCGAGCAGTTCCCGCAGTAATTGGAGCCATACTCCCCGAAATAGCGCAGGATGTAATCCCGCAGACATTCGTTTGTGAAGCAGTAAAAGGTCATCTTCCGCAGTCTCTGGCGGTCCCGCTCCTGCACCACCTGGCGGGTCAGCTCGTCCAGCTCCTCATTTTCCGTGTTATGGTCGATGAAAAACTGGTTCGTCACCACATCCTGTCCGCCGTAGAGCAGAATGCACTGGGCCGGCTGGCCGTCCCGCCCGGCGCGCCCCGCCTCCTGGTAATAGCTTTCCATATTTTTGGGCATGTTGTAATGAACCACAAAACGCACGTTGGACTTATCGATTCCCATGCCGAAAGCGTTGGTGGCCACCATGATGGGATACCGGTCGTAGATGAAATCGTCCTGGTTCTGCCTGCGCTCCTCATCGCTTAAGCCCGCATGATACCGGGTCGCGGGAAAGCCGTCATTACGGAGCCTGGCGCAGACCTCCTCCACCACCTTTCTGGTCAGGCAGTAGATGATGCCGCTCTCTCCCTCATGAAGCTCCAGATATTTTCTGGTCGCCGCATACTTATCCTTCGGGGACTGCACGGCAAAATAGAGATTGGGCCGGTCAAAGCCCGTGGTGGAGATCACCGGATCGCGCAGCTGGAGAAGGTCCACGATATCCTCCCGGACCTCCTTCGTCGCGGTTGCCGTAAACGCGCTGACGACAGGCCGCCGGGGCAGCCTGTCGATAAATTCCGCAATTTTCAGATATCCCGGCCGGAAATCCTGCCCCCACTGGGAAACACAGTGAGCCTCATCCACCGCCACCATGACGATGGGCGCCTGAAGCGCGAACTGGAGAAAATCCTCGGTAAGAAGCCGCTCCGGCGCCACATAGATGAGGGTATAACGGCCCTGCGCCGCAAGGGCGAGGGCCTTTTTATACTGGGCAAAGGTGAGGGAGCTGTTCAGATAAGCCGCATGTACCCCGGCCTGATTCAGCGCCGATACCTGATCCTTCATGAGGGAGATCAGCGGAGAAACCACCAGGGTGATCTTTCCCATCACCAGGGCGGGCACCTGATAGCAGATGGATTTTCCCGCCCCGGTGGGCATGACGCCGAAGGTATCCCTTCCGGCAAGAATGCCGTCGATCAGCGCCTCCTGTCCTTCCCGAAAGCTGTCATAGCCGAAATACTGTTTTAACACCTCATATTTATCCATGAATTTCTGTATACTCCTGATGCAGACGAATATGACCCTGGCTTTCAGCCTGAAGAACGGGCTGAGTCCAAACCGGACAGCCTATCCCACCTGGGTCAGATAGCTGCTCACCGCATACACCGTCTGTCCGTTGTAGATCAGCTTCGTCCAGCCCCGGTCCTTATCCTCCGCGATCCGCTCCGCCGTGGCGTCCCCGGTGAGCTGTGCCACCACCTGAGAGGGCGCGTTCGTCGTAGGAAGGGTGCGCAGGTTGGTCTGCCCGCTCTTCGCCATCATGATTCCGGAAGCCGCCGTAAAGTGCATGCCGGCCTCCGGATTCTCATCCGTAATTTTTTCCTGTTCCTTATAATCCATACTGGTGGCAAGCAGACGGGAAGAGGCGTAGACCACCTGGCCGTTCACCTCCAGCCTGGACCAGCCGGTGTCGCTGATGCCGGTGCGCACCACGGCCTCGCCGTAGCTCAGCGTGCCAACCACATTTCCCGTGACGGTGCTGGGCTGATCCCGCAGATTCACCTGATCCCTCGCCGTGACCGCCTCGCTCACGTCCCGGAAAACCATACCCGCAGATTCGCTGGTCCCGTCGTCCGCCTGCGCGCTTCCGGAGCCTGCCGCCTCCCCTGAGGAACCGTCCGCTGCTCCACCGCTCTGGGAGGCGCCATCTGCTGCATTGCCGCCTTCCCCGCTTCCCGATGCGCTCCCGCTCAAATCCGTGGTCAGAAAATTATGCACCGCATACAGCTTCTGCCCGTTGTAAATCACCCGGTCCCAGCCGTTGCTTCCGATTCCTGTCCGCTGTACCGTCTCTCCGTTCGGGAGCTGATAAACTACCTCGCTGTCCAGTGTGGTGGGGAGGGTGCGCAGGTTGGTCAGCTCCTTCGCCGTCACCGTGTCGTTCACTTCCGTAAAGTTTATGCCAAGCTCCGGATTGGCCGCCACCTCTTCCACCGGCGTCTGATCCTTCGCCTCAGCCGCCTGGCTGTAGCCGAAGTAAGCCAGATTTACGTCCACGCTTCCCCGGATGCCCGCCACCGTTCCCTGGCTGGTATACTGCCACATCGCGTGGGTTCCGCTGTAGGTGGAAGAAGGCGTCTCCGGATAAGGCCGCTCCGGATACTGGGACACCCATACCCGGTACCTGCTCCCCAGGGTATCCATGTTCCACTGGGCATTTCCTTCCATCTCATTTCGGGAGGCGTAAAACATGGGAGTATAGCCCGCCGCTGAAATGGTATCCAGAAAAGCGCAGGCGATCGTCGTCCGCTCTTCCGCTCCCAGCCCGTACTGCCTGCTGTCCGGCGACTGGAAATCCTCACAGTTATAGGCCACCGGATAAGTAATGGGATACCGGGAGATAAAATCCGCCACCCATGCCGCTTCCTCCCTCGCCTCCTCTTCCGTCACCGCGGAAGAGAAAAAATAGGCTCCCACAAGAAGCCCGTTCTTCGCAGCCTCCTGCAGATTGTAACGGGCGCCCGGATCCTCATAAATGATTCCCGTCACCTTGGTCCGGTAGCCCACGCGGATCATGGCGAACTCCACGCCGGACTGCGCCACCTGCTCCCAGTCAATGGAGCCCTGATATTTGGACACATCGATGCCCAGCGTCACCTCGTCGGTTTCGCCCTCCGGCTTTGCCGCGGCGTTCAGATCCACGGAAGCACCGCCGCCCGTTCCGGCAGCGTTGGCTCCTCCCTGCGGATCCTCCTCATCGTCCATGCTGCCCACCTCGGCCGCCACGGTGGACGTTACCGCGCTCTCTTCCTGCGTCTCACCGGAATCCGCCGTCTCCAGTTCGCTTCCCGTTTCATCCGCCGGACTTTCCGAAGCCGCACCCGTACCGTTTTCTCCCGATTGTGCGCCAGCACCAATCTGTTGTACGTCAGCATCAACCTGTTGTACGTCAGTACCAACCTGCTGTGCGTCAGCATCGGTCTCCTGCGCACCGGCCTGCCCCGATACAGCGCCCGCAGTTCCGCCGCAGCCCCGAAGTGTCAGGATCACCGCCACAACAACCGCAATCACCAGTATGGCAGCTCCCGCCGGAACGGCAATGGTAACCCAGTCCGTTCTTCTCCTTCTGTGCCGTCCATGCCTTCTTCTTTTCGTCATTTCCGCCCCTTCTTTCGCAGCTCATAAAGCCCATAATCCACAAAGGATTCTGTTTTTCCGACTTCGCTTCTATTATAAAACCGCCTGTCCGAAGGGCGCAACGGCTCTCTGCGGGAATTAAAAAATTATTAAGAAGTGGAAATCTGCCGGAAACAGCCTCAGCCCGCCTTCGCCTGCTCCTCTTCCCAGCCCTTACATACATCCACCCATTCTCTGGTTCCGGAATATTCCTCCAGCTCCTGCATGGTCAGCTCAATGGCGCTGTTGCTGCTGCCGCAGGCGGGAAATACGGTGGCAAACCGCTTCAGGGATTCATCCAGATAGATTTTCACCCCGTTGTTCACCGCAAAGGGACACACACCGCCCACCGCATGGCCGATTTTTTCCTCCACCTCCGCAGCCGGGATCATCTTCGCCTTCATGCCGAAGCGCGCCTTATACTTGGAGTTATCCACCTTCGCATCCCCTGCCGCGACGATCAATACACATTCCTCGCCCTGATAGAAAGACAGCGTCTTTGCGATCCGCTTTCCCTCACAGTGCAGAGCCTGCGCCGCCAGCTCCACCGTAGCGCTGGAAACCTCAAACTCCTGAATCCTATCCTGTGCATTCCACTGCTTTAAATATTCTCTCACTCTTTCGATTGCCATTTCACTTTCTCCTCAAATTTTCATTTTGGCCAGATAAGCTTCCATATGCGTCCTTACCGCCGCGAACTGCTCCATCGTTATGGGATTGTCCGAGGAGAAGGAAAGCATCTTTTCCAGGTATCCCTGTTCCTGCACGATCCGGAGACTGACAGGAAACACCAGCTCATACACCAGGGAAATATGACCGATCACATGATCCACAGCCGTCCTTTTCAGGCTCCGAAGCACCGCCTTATCCTCATAAAAGGCGGCAAGCACCTCCGGAGAGACCTGACAGCTTCGCAGTTCCTGCGTGGAAACATTATAAATTTCCTCCAACGGGAAATCCACGTTTACCTTCAGGATATCGATCTTGTCCGCATCCCTCAGAATGTTGCAGAAACGGGCTGTCCGCCCGTCCAGTTCCTCCGGAATCCGGTAGGCGCTGTGCCATGCCACAGCCGTACGCAGCAGCTCATCCTCCCCGGAATCACTGATATAATCCCGGATCCTGTCCGAAGAAAACAGAATCTCCGCCCCGTATCTGGCATGGTCGATGGACTCCGCGTCGATGAAGGTTCCATACCTCCTCAGCTGTTCAAAACGCCCCACATCATGCAGAAGTCCCGCCAGCCAGGCCAGATCCTGCTCCTCCCCGGTCATATCAAGAGACCGTGCGATTTTTTCACAAAGCTGCGCCACCCGCCAGGTATGCTCGATTTTCAGCCGCACCTTGTCATCCTGCACGTTATAATGCGACGTATATTCCCGGAACGCATCTGAAGCTTTCTTTCTGTCTATTTTCATCTTTCCCTCTTTTTGCCGCCGAACGGCGGCGTGATATCTTGAAGAAATATGTACTGCAGCACATATTTCCAGCAAGAAAGCCACAGGCTTTCTTACGCCTCCCTGCCGAAGCGTTTTTCGCTGTCTTCACCGGATCACAAGCCCCATCAGCCTGGCCAGCTCCGCCGCCTGGTACAGATCCACCACAGCCCCGGCCAGCTCCTTTTTTTCATCGGATATCAGAATGCCCTCGATCTCACAGCCGCGCAGATCCAATCCGCGCAGGGCAGTTCCGAACAGATTGGCCCGGTTCAGCTTCACCCGGTTCAGCTCCGTTTTCTTCAGACGACATTCCTCCAGATAGCTCTCCTGCAGATCGCAGCCGTTCAGTAAAGCCGACTCCCAGGATGTGCCGCTGAAATTGGCATAGGAAAACACGCTGTCCTCCATCCGTACTTCCTTAAACAGGCTTTCATGGAAATCCGCTCCCACACCCTTTACGGAAAGGAAGGCACATCTGTGAAAATAGCAGTCCGTCAGCCTGCTTCCTGAAAAATCACAATTGCGGAACAGAACGTCCACAAAGGACGCCTTTTCAAAATCGCAGTCATGGAAGCTGCAGCCGGATATTTCCACACTTTTCAGGCTTCCCCTGTAAAAGCTCTCGCTCTCCGCCGCGATTCCTTTCAGCAGACATTCCTCCGCCTGCTGCTCCTGCCTTATGCAGGCGTGAAGCCACAGGGCGGCATCCTCACGCGCAATGAGATTCTCCGGCAGAACAGGAGAAGCCGGCACCACCTGCAGTCCCCGTTTTTTGTCCATCAGGATCACTCCCTTTTTCTGTTACTGTTCCTTTGTCCGGACAGTAACTGCACAGTGATGCATGAACTGTCCGTTTTTTACTATATAATAAGAAAAGCCTTCCGTCAATCCTGCCTGACCGGATCAACCTACGGACAGGCAGAACAGTGCTTTTGCAAAAAGTTTACGTTTCTTTAAAGTTTTCTTTTTCTTCTCTTTAGAAATCTTTTTTATAATGATTTCAGAACAAAGAAAGGAAATAACACACCAATGGCAATCGGAATTTTAACCCTCCTGTTCGTCGCCATCAGTCTGATCAGCCTGATCGGCATTCTGCTTCTGTTTTTATGGAAGGAAGGCTCCGGAAAGGAAGCCCTGTTTTATCTGCTCGCGGTCTGGGGGCTTCTGATCGCAGCATGCAGCATCTTAAGCCTTCCATCCAGTTTTATCCTTTCCAGGAGCGTAAGCTTCGCTTTCGGTCTGCTCGCTGCCGCCGGTCTTTTCTGGCACAGAAATATAGAAAAGGGAACAGAGGAAAGCGGACCGGAAAAAGAAAAATCCCCCCATACCGTATCCTTTCTTCTCGTCGCCGCTTCCATTCTTCTTGGTATTCTTAAGCTGTACGGTCTGGTCTGAAAAAAGGGACCGTTTTCCTTTCTCCCGGCGTCTGTATACGGCCGCGCTGCCTTTGCACGCGGTTTGATTCCATGCCAAAATAATACAAAAATAAGGCAAGAAAATACATTTTATTTTCTCCCTGATTTCCTATGATAAAGGGACAGGAAAGATTTCTGTCAAAGCCATTTTTGCAAAACAGCTCAGGGAGGAAGTGTATCTTTATGACACCCATGAAATGGTTCTACTCATTCATCAAACCCTACCGCCCACGGATTTTTCTTGGGCTGGTACTGGTCACATTTCTGGCTGCGCTCGCCATCATCAACCCGGTGGTCAGCGGTCATGTGGTTGACGACGTCATCAGCGGAGGACAGTATGAGAAGCTGCCGGTTCTGATCGCCATACTGCTGCTCGTTACAGCTGCCAGAAGCGTGCTTCGTTTTTTCGTTCCCTACAACTTTGAAATCTGTTCTCAGGGCGTGCTCTATCAGATGAGGGATGCCGTATACCGCAAATTTTTGATGGAAGATTTCGCTTTTTACAACCGCAACCGTACCGGTGATCTGATGAGCCGCCAGACAGGTGATATGGATGCGATCCGGCACTTCGTGGCGAATATCATTTCATCCATTTATGAAAATGTACTCTATTTCGTTTTCGCACTGGTCATGGTATTTACCATCAATACCAAACTGGCTCTCTGCATGCTGTGCATTCTGCCGTTTACGGTATTTTTTACCATCTCCCAGTTTTTCCGCGTAAAACCGGCCTTCCAGAACATTCGAAACCGTTTTTCCAGCCTGAACGCCTTCGTACAGGAAAACATCAGCGGAAACCGTGTGGTCAAGGCCTTCGCAAAGGAAGATTTTGAAAAGGAAAAATTCGATAAGGAAAATGATGCCTACCGGGAAGCGGAGCTCGGAGCGGCGGCCATCTGGTCCAAATATGTGCCGATTTTCGAATTCTTCTCCAACATTCTCACCGTTGTCCTCATCCTCCTGGGCGGACTGATGGCAATCCGCGGAGAGCTTTCCCTGGGAAGCCTGGTCACGGTGAACGGCTATCTGTGGATGCTGAACAATCCGCTGCGCATGGCCGGATGGTTCATCAACGATGTACAGCGTTTTATTACTTCCGTAGAAAAAATATATTCCACCTTTTCTGAAACCCCTCATATTTTCAAGCCTGACAATGCGGTGGAAAAGAAGCATCTGAAGGGAAGCGTGGAATTCCGGAATGTTTCCTATCAGGCGGAAGACGCGAGAGATGTGGACATCATCCGTGACGTGAGCTTTTCCGTTAAACCCGGTCAGACGATCGGAATCCTCGGTCCGACAGGCTCCGGAAAATCCACCATCATGAATCTGCTCTGCCGGTTCTATGACGCAACGGAAGGCGAAGTCCTGGTGGATGGCGTAAATGTAAAGGATATGGATCTGTATGACCTGCGCGACAACATCGGCATGGCCATGCAGGATGTGTTCCTCTTCTCAGATACCATAGAAGGAAATATTGCCTACGGACGTCCGGACTGTTCGTTTGAGAAGGTAAAAAAAGCGGCCATCGCGGCGGATGCCAATCATTTCATCCAGGCCATGCCGGAAGGCTATGATACCATCGTGGGCGAACGCGGCGTAGGCCTGTCCGGCGGCCAGAAGCAGAGAATCTCTCTGGCAAGAGCCCTGTTAAAGGATCCTGCCATCCTGATTCTGGATGACACCACATCCGCCGTTGATATGGAAACGGAAACCTACATACAGAAACAGCTGAAGAATCTGGAAGGGGCACATACGATTTTCATCATTGCCTACCGCATCTCTTCCCTGAAAGACGCGGATCAGATTCTGGTTCTGGACCATGGACGCATTGCAGAACGCGGAACCCATGAGGAGCTTCTGAAAAAAGGCGGCTACTATGCCCGCGTCTTTGAACATCAGTATCATACCGATGCCAAAAAAGCGGCGGAAGCCTATGAACGTGCCGCCCATACCATGACCGGCGCAGGAAGCCTGCAGCCGGCAGCAGATGCGGCAGGAAGGGAGTGACAATCAATGGCACGCAACAAATATGATGTGGACGAAATATATGAAGAGCATTTTGACCTCGGGCAGCTGAAACGTCTTGGCCGCTATGTCATCCCCTATAAAAAGGATATGATCATCGCAGCGGTACTCATGCTTTCCTCCAGCGCTGCCACCATGCTGATTCCCCGTTTCTTCATGACCGTCATGAACGAAATCATCCCCAACAGGGATATTCAGGGTCTTCTCCGGATCAGCCTGCTGACGCTTCTGGTCATCCTTTATTCCGTGTTTGCCCTGCGTATCAAAATCAAAATCACCAACCGGGTGGGCCAGACGGTCATTCATGAGCTGAGAAACGACATCTTCTGGCATCTGCAGGAGCTGCCCTTCTCCTACTATGATGACCGGCCGCACGGTAAGATTCAGGTACGTGTGGTTAACTATGTAAACAACTTAAGCGACCTGCTTTCCAACGGTCTCTTAAATACCATAACAGACCTGTGCAGCCTGATTTTTATCATCTTTTTCATGCTTTCCATCAATGTAAAGCTGACACTGATGTGTATGTGCGGCCTGCCCGTTCTCGCCCTCTTCGCCGCTGTCATTAAAAGACGGCAGCACAGAGCCTGGCAGATTCAGAGCAACAAGCAGTCCAACCTGAATGCCTATATTGCAGAAAGCATCAACGGCATCCGCGTCACGCAGTCTTTTGTCCGGGAACAGGAAAACAGCGGAATTTTCAACCGTCTGAGCGATGGATACCGTCAGTCCTGGATGAAGGCAGTCCGCTTCAACTTTATGATGGGTCCTACCGTGGACGTGATTTCCGCTGTGACCACAGCCTTCCTCTATGTGGCGATCGTGGACATGGCCATGAACGGCGGCGCTGCCTCCGTAGGCGTACTGGTCGCCTTTACCGGATATATCAGCCGGTTCTGGTCCCCAATCACCACACTGGCGAATTTTTATAATTCCCTGCTCACCGCAATCTCCTATATGGAGCGTATTTTTGAAACCATTGATACGCCGGTTGCGGTCAAAGATGCCCCTGATGCGACGGAAATGCCTCCCATCACCGGAAAGGTCAGCTTTGAGCATGTCACCTTCTCCTACGAAGAGGGCATTAAAACGCTGGATGATGTCAGCTTTACAGCAATGCCCGGCGAATCCTTCGCCATTGTCGGTCCCACCGGCGCCGGTAAGTCCACAATCGTCAACCTTCTGAGTCGTTTCTACAATGTGGGAGGAGGCAGAATCACCATTGACGGCGTGGATATCTCGAAGGTAACCCTGCGTTCCCTGCGCACCCAGATGGGCGTCATGATGCAGGACAGCTTCATTTTCTCCGGCACCATTATGGACAATATCCGCTACGGCAACCGTACCGCCACGGATGAAGACGTCATTCAGGCGGCCAAAACCGTCTGCGCCCATGATTTCATCATGCAGATGGAAAACGGCTACTATACACAGGTAAATGAGCGGGGCAGTCGTCTGTCCGCCGGACAAAGACAGCTCATCTCCTTTGCCCGCGCTCTGCTCGCGGACCCGAAGATCCTGATTCTGGACGAAGCCACCTCCAGCATCGACACGGAGACAGAAATCATACTGCAGAAGGGTCTGAATGAGCTGCTCAAAGGCCGTACCTCCTTTATTATCGCCCACCGGCTTTCCACCATCCAGAACTGCACCCGCATCCTCTACGTGGATAAGGGACGGATTCAGGAAAGCGGAAGCCACAACGAACTGCTCGCCCGCAAGGGTCCGTATTACCATCTGTACATGTCGCAGTACAGCTTCATGAAGGATGCCGATGAACTCGCCGCAGAGGAAAAAGAAGCCGCAGATAATCCGGATGACCGGGCGATGGCGCCGGCGTACAGCTGATTGCTTTCATCGCCGCAGCGATGTATCAGAAACATTTTCCAATTTCAGATTCCCGCGCCCGGAAGGCCCCTTTCCTTCCGGGCGCGGGCTATTTCTGATGTTCAGTGTTTTGGGAAGGTATGCTCCCCCGGCTACCAGATCGTTTTTATGTGAAACTTTTCCTCGATCAGCTTCTTTGCCTGATTGAATCTGTCCAGATAGTCTCCTCTCAGACAGCAGTATTCCATTCCGGCTTCATCAAACAGCATTTTAATTTCCCGGCTGTACTTTTCCCGATCCTGCGCAATTTTTTCATTCCTGGTTCCATCCTGCACAAACGATACCGTAGGCTCCAGAAACAGAACCAGATCGAAGCGGTTAATTCCGGAAACAGCATCCGCAAGGGCATCACATTTTTGAATTTCTTCCTTCTTTTTCAGGAGAAAATGGGAATAGAATTTCGTAGTAACCGCATCCGTATCGATAAACAGGATCCGGTTGCTGCTGTAGGCCGCTTCTATCTCTTCCGTTTTCTGTCTCAGGAAATTTTCGCACAAATCGTCCATATTCATAAAATCTTCACCGCCTGCGATGTCACAGGTATCCCGGCCGATTTCCCGGACAAAATTCGTGTTATAGGCAATCGACAGATTTTGTACAAGAGTGGATTTTCCCGTGCTCTCTCCGCCTGCTATCAGAACGCGTTTCACATAATACGGCCTGCAGATCGGCGGAATATACTGCCAGTTTGCGTATACATCGAACCGCAGGCTGGTGGAACTGACCGGAACCTCCGAACGGTCAAAATAAATCACTTCGCTTTCCGGGCAGTAAAGACTTTCAAACCGGCCGGTTCCCAGATAGTCCGTGCCGCAGAACACCGCGTCAATCGGCTTTCCGATCGCCGCCTTAATATCCTCGGCGCCTTTTTCCCAATAGTAATCCGTATTATATACTTCCTTGCTGACAGCCTTATCCTCGATCATAATGATTTTCACATTGGGCAGATGCCTGATATTATTATGGATCCAGCGGTACCTCAATTCCTTCGATGTGGATTCCCGTCCCTCACACCAGCTGATCATCACATACAGTTCTTCGCACATGGCGGCTGCCCTGATGATATCATGCAGGTGCCCGATATGCAGCGGATCGAAGGATCCCCCATACATTCCAACCCGATATCTCATTTTTTCCTCCATGCCGAAGCGATACGCTGAGGCCGCGAGGAGAAATCACGCAGGTGATTTCTCCTCTGCGATCACAGCAGTTTTGTGCTTCGGCGCAAAACTGCCGGGGCTGTCGGTTAATACCGAATTTCCCCCCTGACATGCAGGAAAGAGACAATTC
>UQVK01000065.1 GCA_900544445.1 uncultured Lachnospiraceae bacterium | reverse complement strand
CCTGATAGAACAGGCTTGATTTTGCCCCGGCAAGGCCGGAGCGGTTGCCGATCAGTGAAAGGTTCTGGCAGGGGGAGCCGAAGGTCAGCACATGGACGGGCTCGATTTTCCCGCCGTCTATCTTCGTAATGTCCCCCAGATGTTCCATTTCCGGGAAGTGCCTTTTGGTAATGGAGATAGGGGCCTTTTCAATCTCGCTGGCCCACGCCGGACGGATACCGCACCGAGAGGCCGCAAGCGGAAAGACCCCTATCCCGTCAAAGAGGCTCCCCAGCTTAATATCCGGCACTGTCCGGGGAGCCCTGCCCCTTCACGTTCATAATGCCTTCCAGCGTAGTCGCCGCAATCCCATACCGGGCGGCAACCGCAATGTCGTTTTTCACGTCCTCGTCCACAGTCCCGCCACAGACAAGGAGCATACGGGAACGTTTGAGCATATCCCGGCCCATGTCGATACCGTCCTTGTGTTCCTCCGGCACGTTGTCATTGAGGATCAGCGGAAGGTACAGCTTCGGGCAGATGGGGGCAAGGCCCGCTTCATAGGCTGCCCGGCAGAACTCCACGGCAAGGTCGGTGTCCACCTCGGGAATACCGCACCATGCGGCGGTGATGTATGCTAAAGGTCGCTTCATTTCTGGTTCCCTCCATTTCACTTATTAAATAAGGTAAAGCAAGGTACGCCCAACCCCTCCGCCCCTTCCCCCGGGAAGGGGGACGGCTCTGGAGAATTTATATCCCCGTCGCTTGACTGTGATAAAGCATAACCGGGAGAAATCCGTCAAGGGTGCCTCCGGCACCGCCTGCGGCGGCTCTGCCCTTGACTGATTTTCCCGGCTATGCTACGGAATAACTGGCGACGGGGAATAATTTATATCTCCAGAGCTTCGGGGCGTGGGGCAGAGCCCCACAGGTCTTGTGTCCTCGGGCCAGCATGGCCCGAAGTCCCGCTTATTTCTCCTTCTCGGTTTTCTTCTCCGGCTTCTCGTGTTCCTTCTGCTGGCCCTTCCAGTCGTCCAGCAGCTTGATGATCTGCTCCTTCATTTCCCTCGGGGTGGTTTCCTTTCCGAAATATTTGCTCAGTTCAGCGCCCGTCAAAATCACTTTGTCTACCTCCTTCTTGTCCTCCATCATAATGCCGTCGATCACATCCCCGTTTAAGAGCTTCTTCTCGTCCAGCTCCCTCATGCGCTTTGCCTGCGCCTGGGACGGGGAGGACTGCTGGCTGTCGATGGCAACGGCGATATAGTTCTGGTTCTTCTTGCTGATATAGGAGAGCTCCACGGCAGTCGTAAAGCCCAGCTTCTTTGCGTCCATGAGGGCCATCAGGTCAGGGACAAGCTCATTGAGCCGGATATACCGTTGTACCTGCTTGACCGCCATTTTGTTCCGCTCGGCTACAATCTCGTTGGAGCGTTTGCCTGCGTCCTTCGGGTCAATCTGGCCCGAAGTGCGGGAGCCCTGGTGCTTGATGGCTTCAAGCTGCATTTTCAGCGCCTTTGCCCGCTCACTGGGGAGGATTTCTTCACGCTGGTTTAAGTTGTCCTCAACCATCTGCGTGATGGCCTCGTCGTCCGTCAGGTTGCGGACGATACAGGGCATATCCGCAAATCCGGCAAGCTCGCTGGCCTTCTGGCGGCGGTGGCCGGAGACAATCTCATAGCCGCCGTCCTCCCGGGGCCGGACGATAGCGGGCTGGGTGACGCCCTTATCCTTGACGCTGGACACCATTGCCCGCATTTCATCATCGTCCCGCACCTGGAACGGGTGGTTCTTGAAAGCGTGGAGCTCGTCCAGCTTGATATAGACGATCTGTTCCTCCCCACGGCGGGGCGCTTCTTTGGGCGGCTCCTGCGGCTTCGGCTGTTCCGGGGCCGGAGGCTTCACAGCGGTAGAACCCTTGTCCGCCGCCTTTTTCGGGGCAGGAGCCTTCGGGGCCTTTTCCTTGTTCCCGGTGGCCTTGTCCAAAGCCTCCTTCCAGATGGAAGTTTTCTTCGGAGCGGCGGGTTCTTTTGCCGGGGCGGTCTTTTTCTTGTCCGCCGGAGTTTTCGCCTGCGTCTCCTTCGGAGGGCGGCCCCTGCGCTTCGGTGACTCCGCTGTTTTGTCAGGCTCCTTCTTCACAGCCTTATCCAGCTTTTCGGGCTCCTTTCCCTTATCCGGTGGGGTGGCTGCTTTCTCCGGCGTTTTTTCTTTTTCCGCCGCTTTCTTCTCGGCCATGATTTCCGAAAAGTTATAGACGGAAACATTCGGGCTTTTCTCTGCGCCTGCCTTCTCGGAAGTGGGAGCCTCCTTATCCTTCGGCGGTGCGGCTTTGTCTGCGGCCTGCTCCGGGGGCTTCTGTTCCGGCGTGGGCGGTTCGGTTTTCGCAGGTTCCTTGACGGGAGCCTGTTCCGGGGGCTTGCCCGGCCCGGTGTCCGGCGCTGCCGTCTCCGGGACTTTTGTGGTTTTATCATCTGGCATACACGTTTACCTCCTGATTTTGAGCATGAAAAAAGGGGCCTGATTTTTCATCAGGCCCCGGTGGGGTAGTTCCTCCTTTCTTGCCAAGCTACAAAAATACCGCCCGTAGTCTCGTTTGGGCGGTATCTCTGCGTAAGATTGGCAGTCCATTGTTAATTTTTATAATGTTCCCTTTGTACACCGTTGCAAGGCTCATCTCATGAAAAAATAACAAGGGAGATGTATGTAAGGGAATGATTAAGAAGAAGTTTTCGATTGCGGTTTTAACCGCACTGCTGCTTTTATCTCAGACGGCTGGATGTTCGCTGCCAGCTGATGCTTCAACTCTACAGGAGCAGGTTTCCTCCATCGCTGAGGCATCTCTCCAGCCGAATCCTTAGATTCAGCAGGCGGTTCATCTGCGGGTCTTGCTGAGATACCCGCCTATAATGGCTCAGCCTATATTGCCATAAATGGTAATGTCCCATATTTTACGGATGAAGAGATGTCGGCTGATGGGTTTGAGTCCTATTCTGAACTGGACGCTCTGGGCCGCTGCGGCGCCGCCTATGCATCCGTGGGCCCGGAAACCATGCCTACCGAAGATAGAGGGGAAATCGGAAGCGTTAAGCCTTCCGGCTGGCAGTCCGTAAAGTATGATATTGTTGATGGGAAATACCTGTATAACCGCTGCCATCTCATTGGATACCAGCTCACGGCAGAAAACGCGAATGAGAAAAATCTGATCACAGGGACCCGCTACCTCAATATCGAAGGGATGCTCCCCTTTGAAAATATGGTAGCAGACTACGTTAAGGAAACCGGGAACCATGTAATGTATCGAGTTACCCCGATTTTTGAAGGTGACAATCTGGTCGCTTCCGGTGTCCTCATGGAAGGGAAATCGGTCGAAGATGACGGGGAAGGGATCCTGTACTGTGTATATTGTTACAATGTGCAGCCCGGCATCAGTATTGACTACGCAACTGGTGCAAGCTATCTGGACAGCACATCAGCCAGCCAGGCAGACACACAGGAATATGGAACAGAAGCAACGTACATCCTTAACAGGAACTCAAAGAAATTCCATGCCCCTTCCTGTTCTTCTGCAGAAGATATATCTGAAACCAATCGAGAGGAATACACCGGCTCCAGACAGGACCTTATTAATCAGGGTTATGAGCCATGCGGAAGGTGCAACCCTTAATTTCCCGATTTCTCAAAAAAAGATGGCCTTGAAAGCCATCTTTTTTTCATCCAGATTTTTTAATGTTCTCAGCCAATTCCATAAAAAAGGAATTGATTTATCGCATTATTAACGGATGCTGTATCACCGAAAACGTATCTTACTACACGACCGGCGATAAGAACACAGACGTTGTGGAAATGGATGAGACCACTGACAAAGGCAATGCCAAAGAATAATCCCGTTACAAAGCGACGGATATTATTGCTGGTATAGTGTGTCAGTAACTGCCTGAAACCGTCAATTACCAAAGGGAGCATGAATACGATACATATCTGGATAGACATCGGCCCCATTAGAATAGCTGTGGGAATCCCAACCAGGATCCCCACCAACTCTCCGGTACACCTTGCACATATCGGAAATTGGCGTCCCTTCCAGTAAAATGAACGGTCCGGCCTTGCATGGCAGCCGAAAAAAATTCTCAGAAATTTTCCCATTTGGAATTAAGCCCCTGTTGCTGCAATCGCAATACCCAAAATAAGCATTGCGATATAATATACAATCCAGAAGCCTACGCATACCAATGCGCCAATCCCAGCCGCTTTTGCAGTCTTGGGCTTCTGATCCTTCCATACCAGGAAAAGGACAAGGCCTACAATGGGAATACAGCATCCAAGGAGTCCCCAAAGGAATCCTCCTTTATCAGTTACCTGCGGCTGATTTGAATAATTTGTTCCCTGTTCCATACTTTACCTCCAAATTTTTCTCTTTGATCTTATTGACTTAGGTTATGTCAGCATATCGCTCCTCCTTCCGACCATAATTAAGTCTACAAAAAATATGACAGATGCTGACAGAAACAATCCCTCAAAAAGGGATGAAAATAGAAAAACCTGGAAAGCCCTCTATGGGAACCTTCCAGGCTAATATTGATACTTTTTGAATTTTGGCCATTAATCCTCAATTTTCCGGATACCCTGCTTTGTATATATTCCATTCGAAATATATATTTCCTTCTCCATCATATACTTCATAATGGTCAAGGGTTTCTTGTGTTGCGGGAGTATACCCATCTTTAGTCATTTTGTCCCGCACTTCATTCATTTCCTCTACGATTGTTTTCCTGGCAAAAGTTTCATCCCGGAATAAGTACACAGAATCCTCTCCGGAATAATCATGGTATCTCACTACGACCAAAACATCAGGGGTATCGTCTCCGATTTTAAGAAACACAGGTTTTACTTCCTTTGTGTCCTCAATCATGGGATTAACGGTTTCAAAACTGGTATCCACCCCAAATTTTCCCAGCCAGAGCTCAGCCTCTTGTGCCTCTCCGGCAACCCAGGCTTCATTGTAGCTGCCTTGCGGTTCTCTCCTGCCTGCTCTTTTCTTTTCGATATAGTGCTCGAACATTTCATCGATATTAATGTTTTCCATAATTTGCCTTCTCCTCTCAGTTCAATTAAGCCATTTTTCCAGAATATCATTTCCTAATTCCATCCTGGAATGACAACGGGGACAAAATTTGACCTTTGGCTCTTTTGTATCCTCCTCATTTTCCGGTACCACCTCCGTTAATGGGATCGTGTACCTGCAATTGTTACATACTGCATCGACAGGGTCATTCCTGTCTTTGATTTTCCAGTATGAGGTACTGCCAACAACGACAGAATGAACTATTTCGTCCCTGTCACGTCCATCTTCAAATACTCCGGGACGCGGCAGCCAGGCAGTTACAAGATGGTCCATGGGGAACGGACTCTGGTTGTACCAGTGCCCTTTCCAAAAAGAATAATACCTCAAATCCAAAGCGTCTCCAAAATCAACAGTTACCGGATATACATATGCATCCTGTGTAACAGGATTGACGGCATCACCATCCGGAAGCATCTCGTTGACGGGGATCCAGTCTGTTATTCCCCGTACAGATAAAAAATCTGTTTTGGCTGGCAACTCAAGCCATTCAATATCATCCGGATTAATGTAGAGGTAAAGCATCTTCAGAAGGCGTTTGGCATCACGGAGTCGGTTCTGGTCATTCTTCCAAAGCCAGCTGTTCACAATATCAGACTGCAGAAACGAACAATACTTAAACACATGCCCTTCGGCAATATCCCTTTCGGCACATTCTTTCCATGTGACCCCGAACACGGGATATCCTGGATAATAGTCATTAAGGAATGCGTCAAGCATAGTAACCAGGCCAGTACAACGGCGCCACTGCTTCTTCCCCAGATATTTTTCTGCAATATCAAGGACACACCATACATCCTCCCTGCTCATCGGAATCCCTTGTCCATCATAGGGACCACGAATTCTTGTAAAACAATTATCGTAGCTTTCACCCAGACAGGCATCTTTTTTCCTGTATTTTTCTTTAAGAGCATTGGATTCATCATCAATGAGTGTTTGTGCCGCCTGGTGGGAAATCACCGCACTCACATTCACATCATAGTCTACATAAAAGTAACTTCCGTCATAGGTCTTTTTGGTATGTATCAAAATAGGAATTATCTGATCCATATTATACATATTCCCTTTCTTTTTTGATTATCAAACTACTTTTCCATCCCATACATCTTATACATATATGGCTCCGCTTCTCTCCCATTTCGTCCGATGGGATTCCAATGCGGCAACGGGCTTAGATCTTTTTCACTGATCCACTTGGCCGGATTAATATAAAATTTCATATACTTCCCGTCAATGGTTTCGACCACCAAATGATACGGGAAACAGTCTGTCCGAAACAATTTTCTTATTTTCAAGTTTTTGTATTCCTTTCTCTTATGGTATCGGGAGCATTCATCCCCAGCACTCAGCTGTTACGAAATCAACGTCGGTATTCACTACAATGCCGGATTCCATGCTGCATTCTGCCAGGATTTGGCTGAGATGATCTGAGCTGGTGATCTCTTTCTGTTTTTTCGAGTATTCCCAGGGAGCAGCGGTCGGTAACATAACAACATTCCCGTTCTCATCATCCCACTGAACTTCCAGCCCAATCTCTTTCAGTTCATTCACTATGTCCACAAAAAGAGCTGCCATTCCACAACATGAAGTATCATCCCATTGATAATCAAGAAGATGATAATCTTTCAATTCACAATCTTCATAGGCAATCATTTCTTTACTTGCCCTGTTTTTACAGACGGCCTCGAAGAAATCCGAACCTTTGTCCATGACCTTTTTCTTGACATGTGGATGCTGTTCCAAAAAGCCGTAGAACTTTGATGGGATAATGCCTACTGCATTTTCCTGGAAACAAAACCCATAACCATGGATCATAACAACATTTGAACTCATAACTTCTCCTTTCTAAATCGCTTTCACTGTTACAAAAGAAATATGCTTGAAGAAGTAAATGCACAAAATGAGGAATACATATGCTTATTATCCATGAAGCCTAACGATTTGATTGCAAAATTCTAAAGAATTAGCTTATCTAAGATAAAATTGGGGAGGCCGATGTTCGGCCTCCCCTTATCGCTTATCATATTATGACTATGATAAATATTCATTGATGAATTCCTCTTCCGTCAGGACGGGAACGTTCAGCTCCTTCGCCTTTTTGTTCTTGGCGGAATTGGAGGTGCTGTCGTTGTTGATGAGACAGGTGGTCTTACCCGTGACGCTTCCCGTTACCTTCCCGCCCTTTTGCTCTATTGCTTCCTTCAGGGCGCTCCGCCCGTCGAAATGGTTCAGGCTTCCGGTCACCACAAAAACGAGGCCCTTCAGGGTCTGTGTGGATTCATCCGCCTCCATGTGCTCTATGGTAAGCTCGGAAAGAAGCAGCTTCATGTCCTCCCGGTTCTTTTCCGACTGCCAGTAATCGTGGAAGGTTCCGGCGATTACACCGCCTACGCCGTCGATCAGGCTCAGCTCCTCCACGTCCGCGTTCATCATACGCTCCAGATCGTCATGGTATTCCCGGCAGATCATCTTCGCATTGGCAAGGCCGATGTTCTGGATGCCGAGGCCGTAGATCACCCGGGGAAGGGTGGTTGTTCTCGCCCGTTCGATGCTTTCGGAAAGGTTCTGCCAGGATTTTTCTCCAAAGCCGTCCATGGCGACGATCTCGTCCCGATACCGGTCCAGATGGAACAGATCGGCAAAGCGGTGGAGAAAGCCCCTTCCCAGAAATTTCTCCAGTGTGGCTTCCGAAAGTCCGTCGATGTTCAGCGCGTCCCGGCTGACGAACAGGGTAAAGGCCTTCACCCGTTTGGCGTCGCAGTCCGGATTGGTGCAGTAGAGAGACTGCACGTCGTTGACCTGCCGGATCTCCGCGTGCCCTCCGCAGACCGGACAGGTATCCGGAATGGGCAGGGTACCGCTTCTGGTCAGGTTTTCCGCGATCTGGGGAATGATCATGTTCGCCTTATAGACAGTGATCCGGTCCCCGATTCCCAGCTCCAGCCCCTTTACGATGCTCACGTTGTGGACGCTGGCCCGGCTTACGGTGGTGCCCTCCAGCTGTACCGGCTCAAAAATGGCCACCGGATTGATCAGACCGGTCCGGCTGGCGCTCCACTCCATCTCCAGAAGGGTGGTCTCCGCCGTCTCGTCCTCCCATTTGAACGCGATGGAATCCCGCGGGAATTTGGCCGTGCTTCCCAGGGAAAGTCCATAAGCGATGTCGTCGTAGATGAGCACCAGACCATCAGAGGGGATGGGGAAGGTCCGGATGCTCTCCTCAAAATCAGAGACGGCCTCTTCCACGTTTTCCGCGTCCACCTCCCGGTACTCCACCACATCAAAGCCCTGGGTAGCCAGAAATTCAAACTGCTTCCTTCTTGAATTTCCAAAATCCGGAGCAGATCCATTCTCACGGGCAGAAACCAGTGCGAAGGCATAAAAACGCACACTTCGCTGCGCCGTTACCTCGCTGGAAAGCTGACGAACGGAGCCGGAGCAGAGATTTCTCGGGTTTTTATAACGCGCATCTACATCCTCAATTTTCTTATTGATATTTTCAAAATCCTCATAGCTGATGACTGCTTCGCCGCGCAACACCAGCTCGCCCTTAAATGGAATGACCAGAGGGATATTCGCGAACACCTTCGCGTTGGGCGTAATCACCTCTCCGATCTCCCCGTTTCCCCGGGTAACTGCCTTCTCCAGTTTTCCATCACGGTAAGTAAGCACAACGGTCAGACCGTCCAGCTTCCAGGAAAGAAGCCCTTTTTGGTTTCCCAACCAGTCCCGAAGCTCCTCCCTGCTCTTCGTCTTTCCCAGAGAAAGCATGGGCCGCTCATGACGTTCCTTGGGAAGCTCGTCCACCGCCTCATAACCCACGGTGATGGTCGGACTTCCCGCCAGCACGGTTCCGGTTTCCTTTTCCAGTGCCTCCAGTTCATCATAGAGACGGTCGTACTCATAATTGCTCATGATCTCCTTGTCCTCGGCATAATATGCCCGGGACGCTTCTAAAAGTTTTATGATCAGTTCCTTCATTCTTAAAATATTATTTTGTTCCATATAGCCTCCTTTACTATTTATCACTCTTATCGCATAAAAATATGCTGTATAATTACATCAGTAAAAACCATATAAGAAGACCACTGAAAACATATATCTGATTTACAGTGGTCACTTAAGTTAACTCTCTATCGTATTTTTCCGTCAAATAAAGCAATTATTTGACACCATTTAGTTTCTACTACTGACACCATTTTGACACCATTTGCCCGTCATGATACGTGAAAACATAACAATTTACATGAATTTCACATTTATGTCATCATGAAATAATCACTCGAAAACAGCCTTGCTGTTGCTGATTTCCCGAATATCATAGGGTGTCGTCTGATATACGTAATAATTGAGCCAGTTGGTATATAGGTTGTTGCAGTGGGACCTCCAGGAAAGGACCGGCCGCTTCGTGCAGTCGTCGTCCGGATAGTAATTGACGGGAAGGTCGATGGGAAGGCCTTTCTCTTTATCCCGCATATATTCGTTATGTAAGGTATACCGGTCATATTCCGGATGGCCCATCACGAAAACCTGACGGCCCTCGTCCGTCATGCAAAGAAGCACGCCGGCTTCTCTTGATTCAGCCATCACTACAAGATCCGGGCAGGCGTGGATGGCCTCAGCAGGTACCGCCGTATGACGGCTGTGGGGGATATAGAAAATGTCGTCAAAGCCGCGCACCAGCGGAATTTTCCGGTTGAGCACCCGGTGCGGATATACGCCGAACAGCTTCTTTGGCAGAAGCACCTTGTTCAGCCCGAAATGATAGTAAAGCCCCGCCTGTGCTCCCCAGCAGATATGGAAGGTGCTGGTCACATGGGTTTTGGACCACT
The DNA here is from genome assembly GCA_900544445.1 of uncultured Lachnospiraceae bacterium. Taxonomy (GTDB): domain Bacteria; phylum Bacillota; class Clostridia; order Lachnospirales; family Lachnospiraceae; genus Eisenbergiella; species Eisenbergiella intestinigallinarum. The sequence continues at coordinate 11,034 of UQVK01000065.1, read as the reverse complement.
CCATGATCTCACAAAGCTCCTCCCAGTAATCCACCTCTTCAAAGGGGATCTGCTCCACCGGCGCGCCCGTGATGATCAGGCCGTCGTATTTGTTCTCCTTCAACTCATCGAAGGTATTATAAAATTTGTTCAGATGGGTGATGGAGGTGTTCATGGACACGTGGCTGTTCATTTTCATGAAGGTCACATCCACCTGCAGAGGCGTGTTGGACAGGGAGCGCAGAAGATGCAGCTCCGTATCCTGCTTGACGGGCATCAGATTCAGGATACAGATCTGCAGAGGGCGCATGTCCTGATGCAGCGCCCGGTACTCGTCCATGACGAAAATATTTTCATTATCCAAAATATCCCTTGCGGGAAGATCACTCTGTACTTTAATCGGCATTGCTTTTTATTCCTCCATATCCAGATACTGCTTCATGAATTCCTCTTCCGTGAGAACGGGCACATTCAACTCCTTCGCCTTTCTGTTCTTGGCGGAGTTGGAGGTGCTGTCGTTATTGATCAGGCAGGTGGTTTTTCCGGTCACGCTTCCCGTGACCTTGCCGCCCTTCTGTTCGATCACCTCTTTCAGGGCGCTTCGTCCGTCGAAATGGTTCAGGCTTCCGGTCACCACGAAGACGAGCCCTTTCAGGGTCTGGGCGGATTCATCCACCTCCGTATGCTCGATGGTAAGCTCGGAAAGCAACAGCTTCACATCCTCCCTGTTCTTCTCTGACTGCCAGTAATCGTGGAAGGTTCCGGCGATCACGCCGCCCACGCCGTCGATCAGGCTCAGTTCCTCCACATCCGCAGCCATCATCCGGTCCAGATCATCGTTGTATTCCCGGCAGATCATCTTCGCGTTGGCAAGGCCGATGTTCTGGATGCCCAGGCCGTAGATTACCCGGGGAAGGGTTGTCGCCCTCGCCCGTTCAATGCTCTCGGAAAGATTCTGCCAGGATTTTTCTCCGAAGCCGTCCATGGCGACAATTTCCTCCCGGTACCGGTCCAGATGGAACAAATCCGCAAAACGGTGGAGGAAACCTCTGCCGAGAAATTTCTCCAGCGTGGCTTCGGAAAGGCCGTCGATGTTCAGCGCATCCCGGCTGACGAACAGGGTAAATGCCTTCAATTTTTTTGCGTCGCAGTCCGGATTTGTGCAGTAGAGGGACTGCACGTCGTTCACCTGCCGGATCTCCGCCTTCCCTCCGCAGACCGGACAGGTATCCGGAATGGGAAGGGTGCCGCTTCTGGTCAGATTTTCCGCAATCTGGGGAATGATCATGTTCGCCTTGTAAACGGCGATCCGGTCCCCGATTCCCAGCTCCAGGCTCTTCACAATGCTCACGTTATGAACGCTGGCCCGGCTCACGGTGGTTCCTTCCAGCTGCACCGGCTCAAAGATGGCGACCGGATTGATCAGGCCGGTCCGGCTGGCGCTCCATTCCATTTCAAGCAGGGTGGTTTCCGCCGTTTCATCCTCCCACTTGAACGCAATGGAATCCCGGGGGAACTTGGCCGTGGTACCCAGGGAAAGTCCGTAGGCGATATCATCATAGATGAGCACCAGGCCGTCCGAAGGAATGGGAAAGGTTTTGATTCGTTCCTCGAAACCGGAAACCGCCTCTTCCACGTTCTGTGCGTCCACCTCCCGGTACTCCACCACATCAAAGCCCTGCGCGGCAAGGAATTCAAACTGCTTTTTTCTGGAATTTTCAAAATCCGGAGTTTCCGGACGAACCTGAGAATCCGCTGCGGCAGTCTCCTGCGCGGAAACCAGCGCGAAAGCATAAAAGCGCACATTTCTCTGCGCTGTGATCTCACTGGAAAGCTGGCGCACGGAACCGGAGCAGAGGTTTCTCGGGTTTTTATAACGTGCGTCTGCGTCCTCTATTTTTTCATTGATCTTTTCAAAATCCTCATAGCTGATCACAGCCTCACCGCGGAGCACCAGCTCACCCTTAAAGGGAATGACCAGCGGGATGTTCACGAACACCTTCGCATTGGGAGTAATCACCTCTCCGATCTCTCCGTTTCCCCGGGTGACCGCCTTGAACAGGGTTCCGTCCCGATAGGTGAGCACCACGGTCAGGCCGTCCAGCTTCCAGGAAAGAAGTCCCTTCTGGTTTCCCAGCCAGTCCCGCAGTTCCTCTCTGCTTTTCGTCTTTCCCAACGAAAGCATGGGGCGCTCATGGCGTTCCTTGGGAAGCTCGTCCACCGCCTCGTAGCCCACCGTCACCGTAGGGCTTCCGGCCAGCACGGTCCCGGTTTCCTTTTCCAGCGCCTCCAGCTCGTCATACAGTCTGTCGTATTCGTAATTGCTCATGATCTCCCTGTCCTCGGCATAATAGGCCCGGGACGCTTCGGTCAGTTTTGCAATCAATTCTTTCATTCTTGCTGTCTTGTCCATGTTTACCTCCATGTCGGAACGCCCTTCGCTCCCGCGATGCGGTACAGCTCCTGAAGCTCTTCCTTTTCCACCAGCCGGTAGTTTCCGGGCGTCAGCCTTCCCAGTGTAATGTTTGCCACCCGCACCCGCTTTATACTGGTCACATCCATGCCAAGCGTACGGCACATCCGCCGGATCTGCCGGTTCAGTCCCTGTGTCAGCACGATGCGGAAGGTGAACTTTCCCTCCTGCTCCACCCGGCAGGGTCTGGTCTGTACGTCCAGTTCCTTTAAAAACACGCCCTCCGACATTTTCTTCAGAAAAGCGTCGGTAACAGGCCGGTTCACCCGGACCAGATATTCCTTTTCATGGAAATTTACGGCACGCATCAGCGCGTTGATCAGTTCACCGTCGTTGGTCAGAAGCAGAAGCCCCTCCGAATCCTTGTCCAGCCGTCCCGCATAGGTAACCCGGACCGGATAATCCACCACGTCCCGGATGGTTTTTTCCGCGAACCGGTCTTTCTCCGTGCAGGTCACGCCGACGGGCTTGTAAAAGGCGAGAACCACCTTTTTATCTTTTCGTTCCAGAGGACGGCCATCTACCGCCACCTCGTCGGAAGCCCCTACACGCTCGCCCATGTCCGCCGGCCGTCCGTTCACCGTCACCCGCCCGGCTTCGATCATCCGGTCGGCCTCCCTGCGGGAACAGATCCCGCAGTCGGCCAGGTATTTATTCAGTCGTTCCTGTTTTGTATGCTGTTCTGTCATCCTGTATTCCATATCCTTCTTGAATTTCCTGTCTATTATACACTACCGTTTCTTCGATTGTAAATCCCGGAAGCGAATTGCTCATCGTATCATGCCGCAGGCGATCCTCTCTCCCGCGTCTCCGGCAGGCTGGCTGCGGTAATCGTCGGGCATGGAATGGATGATGACCGTTTTGCCGGGAAGCTCCTGCGGCAGGAACCGCTCCGTATAGAAGGCCAGCCAGGCCTTTCCACCGGCCGACTCCAGAACGGGCATATCTCCGGCGTGCGCCGGATGGGGACAGGAGACAGGATTGTAATGTCCTTTCGCATCGGCAAAGGGCTCCGCCGCCGTCCCGCTGCAGGATGCTCCTTCATGGATATGGAAGCCGAAGAAGCCGGTTCCGCACGGTTCTTCCGTCTGCGGCAGGCCGCAGATATCCGCCAGCACCACCGTCCCGTTCTCGAACGGGTAAAAGGCCACAAGGCCCCGGATGTCCGGATATTTTTCCGAACCCTTCACATCCGCGCTTGCCGCCGGCTGTTTCGTGAGAAATTTCAGCATGCTGTCTGTGAGAAGTCTGATCATTTTTTCTCCCTGCGCTTCGAACAATTCTTTCTATCTTTATGATATGAGTCCGGAGAAGAAAATGACAAAAACGGGCGGAAAACGTTTGTGCCAAAGAAGGAATTTTGCTATAGTAGGACCAGAGAAAGGCTTCCGCTCAGAGAAGAAAATGGAAAGGAACTTCCCGCTTCGGGAAGAAAGGTGAAAGGAATGAGAACACTGCTCCGCTGGTCCTCCAGACTGAAATGGCTTGGTCTTCTCGGTCTTCCCATGTTTCTGTCTGAACAGCCTGTCTGGAAATGGATGTGGCTTTTCTGGCTGTTTGGGATTCTGGAAATTGCCCTGTCGTTTCCAATTTTTCTGCAAAGCCTGCGGCAGCTTGCCGGAATCGTGATCTGTTCCTGTAAAAACCGACCGATGCCGGATAAGGACAACTTTTTACCGAAGATTACCTATTCCCTGCCTTTCGAAGGAGCCTGGACCATTGTCAACGGCGGGGTGAGCCGGGAAGCTTCTCACTCTTGGGACATCAATTCCCAGAGATATGCATATGATTTTCTCATTCTGGATGATTCCGGAAAAAGCTGCCGGGGGAATTTCTCCAACTGTGACAGCTATTACTGCTATGGCAGAACGGTGCTTTCGCCCGCAGACGGTGTGGTGGAAGAAATTCGTACAGACTGTGAGGACAGCAAAATCTTCAGCGGAAAAACCGATCCCCTGATCCGGGATATCCGTGGAAATTATGTGTTGCTTCGTCATACGGACCTGAACAACACGGAGTCCTCTCCCGCTGACTGCGGGCAGGAATATTCCCTGCTTGCGCATCTAATGCCGGGCAGCATTCAGGTAAAAAAAGGACAGCGCGTCAGACGGGGAGAGCCGATTGCCCACTGCGGTAATTCCGGCAACAGCACGGAACCGCATCTGCATTTTCAGGTCCAGAACGGGAAAAGCTTTTATCATTCCGCCGGACTTCCGATCCATTTTGAACACGTAAATGTCGGCCCGCAGCCCGGTTATGAAAGTTATGATCCCCGCCCCGTTCCCGCGCATCAGGATGACAGGTTCCCTCACAGAGGGCAGAAAATACGACAGGGAGAAAAAGTTATGAATAAAAACAGACCTGAAATTCCACTTAACTGCCTGTTTCAGGCATGCTACAATCCCAAACTGGAAGAGGAAATCAGAAATTGCAAGGAGAAATGCCATCAGTTTAACCGGCTCAGTCCCAATGACCGGGATGGTCAGCAGAAAATCCTGGAAGATCTGCTGGGAGGCATGGGCGAAAATGTGGTATTTACCCCGCCCTTCTGTTGTGATTACGGCTATCATATTTTTGTGGGGGATTTCTTTTACGCCAACCACAATCTTGTGATCACGGACGGGGCCGAGGTTCGGTTTGGCGATCATGTGTTCATCGCTCCCAACTGCTGCATCACCACCGCGGAGCATGCGATTGATCCGGAACAGCGCAAGGCAGGCATGGAGGTGGCAAAGCCGGTCAGCATTGGAAATAACGTGTGGATCGGAGCGGGTTCCACCATTCTGGCCGGCGTTACCATCGGGGACAACTCCGTCATCGGGGCAGGCAGCGTGGTTACGAAAGACATCCCAGCAGGGGTGGTCGCCTTCGGCGTTCCCTGCCGGGTCATGCGGGAAATCACGGATGCAGATCGGTACCGCTATCCCATTTATCAGCCGCAGTAAACTGTTACAGCTCTTTTTTCTCATAAAAGACAATGGACAGCTTCCAGGAAACCGCGTAAATCAGGAGTGCAAGAACCGCCATAAGAAGGGAAACGCCTGCCTGCGGCATGAAGGCTCCAGCTCCGGGGATATTTTCTCCGCCGGGTACCTGGATGCTGCCGAATGCGGCGCTCCCGCCGCAGAGCAGAATGATCACGGCAAAATAGGCAATCCGCCCTTTTTCCGCGCCGAACCGGAACATAAACGGCAGAGTCGTGGCCGGACCGATCAGTCCCAGAAGAAGGAACACGGCAGCCATGCCAGGAACCGCATGCGGATTAAAAGCGCCCATCCGGAACAGCCCCAGAGCATACAGAACGGTTGTGATGCAGATCACCGGAAGCTCCCCCAGCAGGCCGATCAGATATTTGCTGGATACGAGCTGTGAGCGGCTACAGGGAAGGGTTCCGCTGTAAACGTCCCATTTTTCCCGCTCATCGTAGGAAACCAGCGATGCCGGGATCAGTCCCACCAGAATACAGGGATAGGCCAGCAGAAAAAAGCTGGAGCCGCTCATCAGAGACATCCCGAAAAATATCACAACAATCAGAAGAAATGCTCTGCAGTATTTCTCCGACATATACAGATCCTTTAAAAGCAAGCCTTTCATGCCGCCATACCCCCGTTTCCCTTAACCATGAAAATGAACAGTTCTTCAATGCTCACCACACCGAGAGTGAAGCCTGCGGGAACCGCATCCCGCCGCACGATGGCTTCCACGCCGTAGGGTGATTCCCGTTTTCCCAGAATAGCCGAAGGATTCAGTTCTGAGAGCTGGCCTGCCGTGCAGCGCAGGATTCCGTATTCCTCCAGCAGCACATCCTTTTCCTCGCAGAGCAGGAGTCTGCCCTGATGAAGGAAGGCGATATAGTCACAGATTTTCTCCAGGTCGCTGACGATATGGGAAGAAATCAGCACCGCATGGCTTTCCTCCCTGGTAAATTCTCCGAACAGCTCCACCACCTCGTCGCGCACCACCGGGTCCAGTCCATTGGTGGCCTCATCCAGAAGCAGCAGCTTCGGATGATGGGACAGCGCCACGGCGATTCCCAGCTTCATTTTCATTCCTCTGGAAAATTCTTTGAATTTCCGGTCCGTGGGAATGGAGAGGCGGCGCAGATATTTTTCATATTCTACATCGTCCCAGCTCTTGAAAATCCCCTTCATCACTTTCCCGATCTGCTCTGCCTTCAGGCATTCCGGAAGGCCCACATCATCCAGCACAACGCCGATCTCTTCCTTGAGAAGGGACAGATCGCTCTGGTTATCACGTCCCAGAATGGTGATGGTTCCGCCGTCTCTGTGGATCATGTCCAGAAGCAGTTTGATGGTGGTGCTCTTTCCCGCGCCGTTCTCTCCCACCAGTCCCATGATGCAGCCGCCCGGCAGCGTCAGGCTCAGCCGGTCCAGTCTGAAATGGGGATATTCCTTCGACAGGTTTTTGATTTCCAGTGCATTCATCTTCAATCCTCCATGATGCAGTCCAGCATGTCGATCAGATCCTGTTTGCTCAAATTGCAGGTTGCGGCAAGCTGCGTGATTTTTTCCAGGTACTCTTCGATCTTCCTGAGATTTTCCTCCCTCAGAAGCTCCACATTTTTGGGGGCCACAAAGCAGCCCTTGGCGGCGATGGTATAAATGAAGCCTTCCTTTTCCAGCTCGTCATATGCCCGTTTGGTTGTGATGACGCTGATCCGCAGATCCTTTGCCAGATTTCGGATGGAAGGGAGCGCTTCATCCTCCTGGAGCGTACCGTTTATGATCTGTGCCTTGATCTGGGAATAAATCTGGTCATAGATCGGGGTGCCACTCTTGTTGTCAATAAAGATGTTCACTCCATCATTCCTTTCATTTGTTCTTTCTGTATATTAACAATATATACAGTATGAACAGTTTTGTCAATCCCATTTTAAAACAATTTTGAGGACGCCGCTTTCAGGCTTTTGATGAAACGGCTAAATAAAAAAGAAAGGGCACAGAAAGCAGCGTTCAAAGCCGGCTTTCTGTGTCCCTTCTTTTGGGGTTTTCTGTTTTCATATCGTTTTGACGTTCCTGCATCACACAGCCGTATAGTACAGTCAGTATGATCATAAATACAATACAGGGTACAGCAAGTATTATTGTCATGATCAGTACAATTATCCTTAACACCTTCCTCATCCTTTTCTTATGTCACAGCCTGTTGCAGGTAGGCTTCATTGGTTTCCCGTCTCTCCATGTACATCAACTTTTTCTCCTCGGATGAACTCGTCGCACAGATACCTCGCTCATATTTTTCCGGAATGGGCGGATATGCCGATATCATCCTCATCGCTCAGGGTCAGAGTCGCTGTAATATCTCCCTTTCCAGGCACGGCTCTCAGCTCCGCTTCCGACAGGTTCCGGACCCTGCCAAGGCGGGTGAAATTCCAAGTGTTTGGCGCATAATACAACACCAGCAGATTTCCCTCCGACAGGATTACGTCTCCTGCTTCCGTCGTGATACGCTCGTCATTGGTCGGAAGCTGTACGCCAAAGCTGCCGAACTTTTCCATATGGGCATAGTCCTTCATGGGAATGGTCAGTGGGCCCTTTTTCAGCAGCTCCTTTACGGCAGCCGCTGAGCTGTTGTCATATAATTTTACCTGGATTTTCGTTCCGTTTACTTCTATATTCATCATGATAAATAACTCCTTTTATGAAATTAAAGGCTGGTGAGGACAGGATTGTTCAGATAGTCGTAAACCCGTTTCACTTCGCTGATTTTTCTGGTGTCCAGCATGGAGGGGCTGCCCGTGTCAAGGGCTTTTATCTTCTCCATGTCTTTTGCATCCAGCGCGAAATCCCAGATTTCCAGATTCTCTTCCATCCGTTCCCTGTGAACGGATTTTGGAATTACGATCACGCCCTGCTGCAGAACTGCTTTCTGCCCCTGCCGAGGCCGGACTTTCCTGAGACTGTCCGCATGCGGCCAGTGTAAATACCATCGTACACAAAAGAAATATACCGGCTGTCTTTTTCACTGTTTTCTGCTCCTTTCGTTGTTTTTTCGCCTTTCTGTTTCTTTTAAACTGTTATCTCCTCTGCTTTCTCCTTCATTATATTGACGTTCTTTTTTTATGTAAAATGCCTGTTTTTTATCATTTTCCATACATGAAACGCATGGATTCTTTTTCTCAAAAACCTCAAAAAAGCCGGCTATAGCCCCAGCTCCCGCCAGGACTATAACCGGCCCCTTAAACGTTCCTTATGCAGCCTTCATCCTCTACTCGCCATGTACCTTCAGCTTCTCATCCAGGAATCCAAAGATCCTGTCGTAATACTCCTTTCCATCAAAGAATCCATGTCCCTGTCCGGGAACGAGGATCAGCTCCGCATCGTTCCCTGCATCCTTAAGAGCCTTACACATGTTTTTGCTGCACTCCGGGCTGACCAACCGATCCGCATCTCCATGCATGAGCAGGGTGGGCGGGTTCTTTCTTCCCGCATAGATGATGGGGCTGGCCAGTTCCATCATTTTCAGGCGCTCATCTTCTTCATCGATGGGGAACATTCTTTTATATGCCTCTTGCCCGTTCCATTTCTCCTCATCCATCCGCAGATCGTCTGGCGCATACCAGGGAATGACCGCCTGGATGCTTCCCGAGAAGGATGGATAACAGTCGTTCCTGAATTCTTCCTCCGCGGTGTACGCCATCAGCTCTACCAGATGGCCGCCTGCGGATTCTCCCCATGCGGCGATCCGCTCCGGATCCACATGGTACTTCTGGGCATTGGCACGCAGGAATCTCACTGCTGCCTTGCAGTCCTCTATCTGTGCCGGAAACGGCGCAGCCTGGCTCAGCCGGTAGTCGATGCTCACCGTCGTATAACCGCGCCCGCTCAGTTCCGCCAGTTCCACAGAAGGCAGATATTTTCTGGTAAGCTTTTCGTCGCTCCAGCCTCCGCCATGTACCCAGACCACGGCGGGCAGCCCCTCTTCTGCGCGCGCAGGATAAACAATATCCATTTTATATTCCCTGCCGTTGTAAGTGCTATAGGTTATCCCTTCACACTGTACGAGCCCTTCCGCCTCATAATCGATTTTTTTCGGCGTGATTACTTTTGCCAGCGGTTCTTCCTGCAGATTCATAATCCTTCCTCCGTCATTCCACATTGTCCTTTATCTGATCATATTCCGCCTTCAGCGTGATGTATTTGCTGTTCGCCCATTCCGTCAGCTGGTCGGCGCCCATCTGTTCGCCGTCTCAAGCATAGCCTGGTATCTCGCCTTGCTTATTTACCTGTTCTGGCCGACGTCAAGAGTCTTTATGCTTACCACTCGGTTGACTATCAGTTCAAAGCTTCCCGGCGATATCATCCACAGCAACAACGCCTCTGTCCTCCGCACAGGAAGTCCGTATAAATGAAAAATCTTTTATTTAAAGAAAGGACTTCCCCCGTTTACAGCAGGGAACACAAGTCCCCATGCTCCCGCGCATATGCCAGGAATTCCGGCGTTTGTGACCAGTATCGGATTCCCCAGTTCTCAAAATTCCATTCCGGCATATAGGCATTGCATTCGTAATCTATGTAATAAAGCGTTCCCTTCTGCAGAATGAAGTTGGTGGGAAAGTAATCGATGTTCCTGCCTGCTCCATACAGCAGACGGCACATTTCTCTCACCTGCTCAAGACAGCCGGACGGCAGGGCTCCCCTTAAAACCATTTCATAGACGGTCTCACCCTCGATATATTCCTTCAGAATCCGTTCCTGCTCTCTGTCCGCATCAATCAGGCGCGGCAGAGGAATGTCGATTTGAGAAAGGCACTGATAGTCGTTCAGCTCTGCCGCCATTTTGTCCCCAAACTGGTAATAGGCACAGGGCTCATGGTGAATCTGTTTCAGGACGTACCGCTCTCTGCCATCGCTGACCAGCCAGGAATAGCCTCCTTTTCCTTTGCCCAGCAGTCTGCACACATCATATTCTTTCTGATTGACAGTCATTCGTTCCATTGCGTTCTGTTTTGCCTTTCTTTTATTATTCCGATACTCCCTCGGAGCGCGGAATCCGCGTCAGATATTCCTGTTCCGTTTCTCCATGGATATAAGCGCCGTTTTTCATCTGTACTCTCAGGGAGGCCGGATTATCCTTATGGACGCTCAGAAAAATTTCATCCTCAGGGACCACTTTCTCTGCGATCTGAAGCATCAGCCACAGCCCTTCCGTGGCGTATCCCCGCCCCCGGTACTTCGGTCCTATACCATACCCGATATGGCCGGGGCCGTTTCTCAGAAAATCATTGAGGCAGTGGCGGAAATTGAAAATCCCCACATACTCTCCATCCTCATTTTCCAGAATATAAACCGTATCCGGCACATAGCCCTCCGGAAGCTGCTGCCCTCTGGAATTGGCTTCTCTCCGCCGGACATATTCTTCAAATTCCTCCCGGGACAGTCCATAGGCCGCGTTGACGAATCCGTTTTCCTCTTTGGGAAAGGAATTCTGCAGTGCATAGGCTTTGTCAGGGTCTGCCTCCCATAGTTTTATCAGTTTCATCTTTACCTCCATGCCGAAGCGATACGCTGAGGCCGCGAGGAGAAATCACGCAGGTGATTTCTCCTCTGCGATCACAGCAG
>UQVK01000064.1 GCA_900544445.1 uncultured Lachnospiraceae bacterium | reverse complement strand
CCTTATAAATATTCGGTGAGCGAGGAGCGGCATCATAAGGCGGTCACGGTGGTGGAGCTTGGGAAAAAAGGAGAGGAGCCGCAGCTTCGTTTCCTGCCCCTTTTTGGCCTGCAGGATGTGAGAAGGCTGCGCGGCACGCTGGAGGAGGTGCTGGCGGCGGCAGAATCTTTGGCCGGGAAGATGGAAGATACGGGAGTGCAGCCTGCCTCCAGGGTTCAGGAGCCTGCACCGCCTGCCGCCCCTTCTCTGTCAGCAGGACAATCTGTCGCCTCCGGCGTCTGCCATGATTTTGTCAGCGTCACCATCACGGACGAGCAGGAGCCTTACCGGATCCGGGAGCGGCTGGAGGAACGCTACGATCATCTGCTGGAGCTTCGCGTCGATAACGCCAGGACCAGAGCGCGGATGGCGGAGAGCGGGACAGAGAACGATCCGGCCCCGGAGCCCATGGAAGCCTTCCGGCAGTTTTATGAAACCGTAAACCACACGCCGCTGCCGGAAGAAGGGGAGCGGATCATGAAAAGGCTGATCCGGGAAATACAGGAGAAAGGGATGGAGGGAGCGCTGTGAAACCGTTGAAAATCACCATGTCCGCCTTCGGCTCCTATGCGGGAGAGGTGACGGTGGATTTTGAAAAAGCAGGGCACGGGATTTTCCTGATCACCGGAGACACCGGTGCGGGAAAAACCACTATTTTTGACGCCATCGCCTTTGCCCTGTTCGGGGAAAGCAGCGGGCGGAAGCGGGACGGAAGCATGATGCGCAGCCAGTATGCGCCGGATGAGCGGGAGACCTTTGTGACGCTCGTTTTTTCCCAGAAGGGGGAGCACTATCAGGTCAGACGCCGCCCCTCCTACCTGCACCTGAGCCGGAGAAAGAATAAAAACGGCGAATATACCACGGTGCAGGTGACGGCGCAGGCCAGTCTGATCCTTCCCGACGGGACGGAATATCCGGGCGGCATCCGGGAGGTCAACCAGAAGCTGCAGGAACTGATCGGCGTGGATTACGGCCAGTTTTTCCAGATCGCCATGATCGCGCAGGGCGACTATCTGCGCCTGCTGCATGCTTCATCACGGGAGCGGAAGGAGATTTTTTCCAAAATCTTTGACACGGGCGTTTACCGCCAGGTACAGACAAGGCTGAAGGAAGAAAACGACCGGATGGCCGCGGCTCTGGAGGACGGCAGGAAGCTGATCGCCCACGAGCTTGGGGACGTGCAGATGAGCCCGGAAAGGGAAGAAGAATGGCAGGCGCTTCTCACCCGGCCGGAGACCGGGGCGGAGCAGATCGAAGAGGCGCTTTCCGGATTTTTGTCAGAGCAGGAAAAGGCCCTTAAGGACATGGCGCTGCAGAAAAAGGAGAAGGAGCAGGCAGAACGTTCGCTGGAGGAAAAACTGCGGCAGGCGGAGGAAACCAATCGGCAGATTGCTCTTCTGGAGAAGGAGCGGGAGGCTCTCTCTCTTCTTCTTTCCAGGAAGGAAGAGCAGGAGGAACTGGAAAAGCGGCTGTCCCTCGCACAGAAGGCTGAAAAGACGGAGCCGGCACAGCGGAATTTTCAGGAGAGAAAAGAGGAGTTGGACGCGGGCCAAAAGAGGCAGAAGGAGCGGAAAGAAGCGCTGGCCCTTCTTCAGAAAAATGCCCAGGCCGCCATCCGGGAAGCGGAGGAAGAACGGAAACGGTATGACGCCCGTTTCCCCGGCCTGCAGGAGGAACTGGTGAAGCTGCAGAGCGACCTTCCCCTGTTTGAACAGTGCAAAAAGGCGCGGGCAGAGCAGGAAGAAGCCGTCAGGCGGGAGGCACAGGCCGGAAAGCGCCGGAAGGAGGCGCAGGAGCAGCTTGAGAGCCTGAAGCAGCAGCTGGAAACGCTGAAAAAGGAACAGGAGAGGCTGGAAACGACAGCCGGAGGGGCCGATGCGCTGAAACTCCGTCTGGAGGGGCTGAAGCGCCAGAAGGAGCGGCTGCTTCGCCTGGCACAGCAGCTTTCGGAATGGAAAAAGACGGTTCAGAAGCGGGAGGAAAAGATGCGGGAGGCAGAAGCCGCCCTGCAGGAGCTGGCACGCAGGGATCGGGCTTATGCAGAACGCAATCAGGCGTTTCTGGCCGCCCAGGCCGGATTGATGGCGGAAAAATTGACGGAAGGAAGCCCCTGCCCGGTCTGCGGTTCCCTCCACCATCCTGCTCCCGCACCTCTTGCTGAAAGCGCGGTCACGCAGGAAGCGGTGGAGCAGGCGAAGCAGGAGCGGGATGAGGCGGAGCGGAAGAGCAGGCGGATCGCCGGAGAGTCCGCAGGGCTGGTGGAGAGCTGCCGACGCCAGCGGCTTTCCATGGAGCAGGAACTTGGCGTGCTGATGCAGGAGGAGGCCGGAACTGCTTTGTTATGGGAGGACTGCGGAGAGGAAGCCTTTGGCGAACGGGTTTCTGCCTGGGGCCGGGTTTCCCACGTCGCCTGCATGGAAAACCTCCGCCAGGTGCAGAAGCGTCTGGAAGAGGCACAGCAGGCCGGAATGCTTCTGGAACAGAAGAAGCAGGAGCAGATCCGGACGGAAGAGAAACGGGAAAAGGCGGAAGCGCAGAAGGAGGAAGCGGACCGCCTGCTGCTGGAAATGCGGGAGAAGCTTGCCGCGGCGAAGAGCGCGCTGGAGCAGATCAGAAAACGCCTTCCCGGGCAGACCGAGGAAGAGGCGCGGGGCGCGCTTGCCCGCCTGACAGAGGAAAAGAAACGGCTGGAGGAAGGACTTTCTCAAGCGGAGGAGCGCAAAAACACCCTGCTTCAGCAGGAAAAGGAGCAGGCGGGCGCGCTGCAGGCGGCGGAAGAAAACGCGGAGCGGCTTAAGAAGGCCCTGGAAGCGGCGGCCCTCGCCTGGGAAAACAGCTGGAAGGAGCAGGGCTTTGACAGCGAAGAAGCCTGTCTGCAGGCCCGCGCCACGGTCGAGGACATGGAGGAATGGAAGCGTACCCGGACCGCCTACGATCAGGAGCTGCTGCGCAGCCGGGAGCGGACCGCTCAGCTGGAAAAACAGCTTGCAGGACAGGAGCACACCGCGGTCGAGGTCCTGCAGGCCCTTGCGGACAGCCGCGAGACCTGCAGGCAGGAGCGGGAAAAGCTGGAAGCGGACAGCGCACAGCTTACTGCGGTCTGGGGCAGAAACCGGAAGGCTCTGGAAAATCTGAAGCGGCTGTGGAAGGGACAGGAGACGCAGGAGAAGGAATACCGGCTGCTGCGCCATCTGTTTCAGACAGCAAACGGCAGGCTCTCCGGTACGGCCGGGCTGGATTTTCAGACCTGGGTGCAGAGACAGTATTTTCAGCGGATGATCCAGGCCGCCAACCGCAGGCTGAATGTGATGGCGGACGGCCAGTTTCTCCTGCAGTGCCGCAGCCTGGACGCCCTGGGAAAGCAGGGCGAGGTGGGGCTGGATCTGGATGTGTACAGCATGGTGACGGGAAAGGTCAGGGACGTGAAAACCCTTTCCGGCGGCGAGTCCTTCCTCACCGCCCTGGCGATGGCGCTGGGGATGGCGGACGTGATTCAGAGCACGGCAGGCTATGTGCAGATCGACGCCATGTTCATCGACGAGGGCTTCGGCTCTCTGGATGAGGAAAGCCGGATGCGCGCCATCCGCATTCTGCAGGAGCTGGCGGGCGGAAAGCGTCTCATCGGCATCATTTCCCACGTGCAGGAGCTGAAAGATCAGATCGACCGGAAACTGATCGTGAAAAAGGACGAAAAGGGAAGCCATGTATACTGGCAGGAATAGAAACAGGAGGCGGAGAAAACCTATGGTTTTCTCCTGGGAATTGGACTTACGTCCAATTCCACATGAATACAATGCCGCCGTTCGGCGGTTGAGAAAGAGGAAGGTATGGACAGAATTTTATACGGAGCGGCATATTACGACGAATACATGCCTTATGACAGGTTGGATACGGATATCGCCATGATGAAAAAGGCCGGAATCAACGTGATCCGGATCGCGGAATCCACCTGGAGCAGCGAGGAGCCGGAGGAGGGCGTGTTTGATTTTTCCCATGTGACAAGGGTGCTGGATACCTGTGAGAAAGCGGGGATTTCCGTGATTGTGGGAACGCCCACCTATGCCATCCCTGCCTGGATGGCGAAGGCCTACCCGGAGGTGATGGTGACGGACAGAAGCGGCAGAAGGCCCTATGGCGCAAGACAGATCATGGACATCACCCATCCGGCCTACCGTTTTTTTGCGGAGCGCATCATCCGAAAGCTGATGGAGGCGGTGCAGGGCTATTCCTGCGTCATCGGCTTCCAGCTGGACAATGAAACCAAGCATTTCGGTACCAGCAGCGAGAACGTGCAGCAGATGTTTGTGCGCCACATGAGAAAGCGTTATCACGGCGACCTGGAGCGGCTGAACCGGGATTTCGGCCTGAATTACTGGAGCAACCGGATCAATTCCTGGGAGGAATTTCCAAGCGTGGTCGGAACCATCAACGGAAGCCTTGGCTGCGCCTTTGAGGCGTTCCAGCGGCAGCAGGTGACGGATTTTCTTTTGCGCCAGTCGGAGATCGTGCGGGAATACTGCCGCCCGGATCAGTTCATCACCCACAACTTTGACTTTGCCTGGAAGGGCCATTCCTTCGGCGTGCAGCCGGATGTGGATCATTTTCAGGCGGCACAGGCGCTCACCGTTGCGGGCTGTGATATCTACCACCCTTCCCAGGAGAAGCTGACGGGCAAGGAGATCGCCTTCTGCGGCAGCCTGACCCGCTCTCTGAAAAAGGACAATTACCTGGTGATCGAGACGGAGGCCCAGGGCTTTCCGGAGTGGACACCCTATGAGGGACAGCTGCGCCTGCAGGCCTTCAGCCATCTGGCCTACGGGGCGGACAGCGTGATGTACTGGCACTGGCATTCCATTCATAACGCCTGCGAGACCTACTGGAAGGGAATTTTAAGCCATGATTTTGCAGAAAATGCGGTCTACCGGGAGGTCTGCCGCATCGGTGCGGAATTTTCCCGCCTGAGTCCGAACCTGCTGCACCAGAAAAAGGAAAATAAGGCGGCCATCCTGGTGAGCAATCCTTCCCTCACCGCGCTCAAATGGTTCCCCTTCCCCGCGGGAGCAGAGGGCGGCATGGACTATAACGACGTGGTGCGCTGGATCTTTGACGCCCTTTATGAAAGCAATATCGGCTGCGATTTCGTAAGCCCCGAAGAGACGGAACTTGCCCGTTATGATGTGCTTTTCGTGCCCGCCCTCTACAGCGCCCCGGAAAGCTGCCTCACGCGCATCAGGGATTTTGCCGCCCAGGGCGGGACGGTGGTCGCCACCTTCAAGACTGCATTCACCGATGAAAATGTGAAGGTATGGACGGACGAACAGCCCCATCTGCTGAAGGACTGCTTCGGCGTGCTGTATCATGAGTTTACAGCCCCGGTGGACGTGTTCCTGACGGAAGAAGAGGATGGAAAGGCCCAGAATCCTGCCTGCGGTCTGTCCGCGGAGGACAGGCGGGTGCGGCTGTTTATGGAACTTCTGGAGCCCCAGGGCGCGCAGGTGCTGGCTTCTTATGACCACTACGCCTGGAAAAAATACGCGGCCGTCACCAAAAACGATTATGGAAAGGGAACCTGCATCTATCTGGGATGCATGACCTCATCCGCTTACCTGAAAGCGCTGATCGGAGCATTGTGGCAGGAGAAGGGCCTTTCCGACTGGAAGCAGGACTATGCCTTTCCGCTGGTTATCACGGAAGGGACGAATCAGGCCGGAAAGAGGCTCACCTGGTATCTGAACTATGCAAAAGAACCGCAGCGCTGCATCTGCCCTCAGGGCGGAACGGAGCTGCTTTCCGGAGAAACGTATGCGCCGGGGCAGGAGCTTACGGTCGGAGGATGGGATCTGAGAATCGTAGAGGGCTGAAGTCCCTGTACACTGGTTCGGAAGAGGGAAGGGAGCAGGAGGGGAAGGGATACGATGAAATACAGTCTGAGAAAAAATCTCCGGTATCTGCTGGGCGATATCTGGAAGCGCAGAAAGCCGGCCGTTTTTGCCCTGTTTCTGAGAGTGCCGCTGATGGTGGGGATGCCGCTTTTTGCCGCATATGTTCCGAAATATATTCTGCAGATGCTGGAACAGGGCAGAAGCGCTCTGTATATATCCATCGGAATCACGGTTCTTACGCTGTTGTTGCTGGCGGTTTACCTGACGGAACGGATGGCTTATCTGTTTCTGGAGGATATGTATTACAGAATGCGGCTCTGGTACTCGACGGAAATCGTGGAAAAGAGCATGGACGTGGAATATGAGACGCAGATGGATGCCGGGGTGAAGGCCCGCAGAAAAAAGGCCATGCAGGCGACTGAAAATGCCGGTTTTGCTGATTTTGCCGACAATCTGGCCGGGCTCGCGGCCAGCGTGGCCGGCACAATTTCCTACGGGCTTGGCATTGCTCTGCTGAATCCGCTGATTATCGTGCTTCTGATCCTTTCTTACGGTGTGACATGGCAGATGGGCCGGAGTGTGAACCGGTATCAGCACAAAGTCAAGGATGAAAAGGCTGCCAATCTGCTGAAAATTGATTATATCATCCGGAAAGCGCTCGATTTTTCGGCGGCAAAGGACGTCCGGCTGTATCAGGTGAAGGACTGGTTTCAGAGCGTTGGAGAAGAGGCCATTGTGCGGGAGAAAGGGATCGTCCGTACGATAGCGGCAGGAAAGTTTCTTGCCGCTTTTGGAAATGCGCTGCTCATTCTCCTACGGGACGGGGCTGCGTATGCGGTGCTGATCAGCGTCTTCTGGCAGGGAAGGATGAGCGCGGGAGATCTGCTGGTTTATCTGGCCATGATCAGCACCTTCGGAACCTGGCTGGGAGGAATTGTGGAATATTATTCAGCCGTGGATGAGGGATCCCTGGCGCTTACGGATATCCGGGAGTATCTGGAGCATGAGGACGGCGCGCAGAAGGGAAACCGAGATGTGGCGCCCATTCCCACTGAAGCGGTATCCATCAGCCTGAAGGATGTTTGCTACCGGTTTGAGGAGAACGGGAAAAATGTGGTGGATCACATCTCGCTGGAGGTGGCGGCCGGGGAACGAATCGCTGTTGTCGGCATGAACGGCGCGGGAAAAACAACCCTGACCAAACTGATCAGCGGTTTGTTTACACCCGTGGAAGGAGAAATACGGATTGACGGCGTATCACAGGAGCGGTTCGATAAAAGGGAATATTACCGCATCTTTTCCTCTATTTTTCAGGATATTCACTTTCTGCCTCTGTCGATTGGAACGAACATTACCTTAAAGCAAAAAGAAGAGTGGGATGTGCCGAGACTTCAGGAGTGCGTGGAGAAGGCGGGACTGGCTGAAAAGATCGCTTCACTTGAAAAGGGGCTGGACACGCCGCTGATCAAAAATGTCAATGAAGATGCCTGCGAGCTGTCGGGAGGGCAGAAGCAGAAGCTTCTGCTGGCGCGTGCCCTGTACAAAAATGCTCCGGTCCTGATTCTGGACGAACCGACTGCGGCGCTTGATCCCATTGCGGAAAATGAACTGTATCTGCAGTACCGGGATCTGACGGCGGGGAAAACCTCCTTCTTCATTTCCCACAGATTCGCCAGCACCCGTTTCTGCGACCGGATCCTGCTTCTGGAAGACGGACGGATATGTGAAATGGGAACGCATGAAGAGCTGATGAAGCTGGGGGGACGCTACGCGCAGATGTATGAGGTACAGAGCCGCTATTTCAGGGAGGAGAGGGGATGAACGGAAAGAGAAGCATAAGGGAAAATCTGCGTTATTTAAAACGGGGATACGGCCTGATCTGGAAGCTCAGTCCATACCTTTTGATCCGGGACTGCGCATGGAGAGCGGCGGAGGCTCTTCGGCCTGCTCTGGGGGTCTATTTTTCGGCGGCCATTCTGGAAGGACTGACGAACCGGATGGAGCCGCAGAGGCTGATCGGTCTGACCGCACTGATGATCGGTGTGAATTTTGTTCTGTCCGTTCTGATCGACGCGCTGAAAAGTGCGAACACGGCGGCAGAAGAGCTCCTGTATTCCAGCATTCAGCTGTACCTTGGCGAGGCGGGGCTGGAATTTGATTTCGCTGATATTGAAAACCCGGATACCAGAATCCTGCGGGGCAGGATTGATGAGGCCATGAAGGCTCGGAGGGGAGGGCTGGATATGATGTACCGCAGGGGCGGGAGCGCTTTCGGGAGGTTCTGCGCGGTTCTTTTTTCAGGAATCCTTGCCGTGCCGCTTTTTACCAGTGTTTCCGATGGGGAAATTACCGGATTCGTGTCCTTTTTTCATACGCCCCTTTCCTCCGTTCTTCTGCTTCTGCTGATTCTGGTGCTGTCCCTGACAGCTGGAAGCTCCTTTCAGACTGCGGCCAGGAAGCTTTTTGAGGCATGGAAGGGATGGCCCGAAAGCCTTACGAAGGCGAATTATTATATGGAGGAATATACGGGAGAGGACGGAGCGGCAAAGGACATCCGGATTTTTGATCAGCAATCCATCATCAGCAAAGAACTGCACCGCTGGTTTGATAACCCGCCGTTTCTGAAAAGCAGGCTCGGTATCAACTGTAAATATGACGCTATCAATCTGACGATTTCTACCCTGCTGACAGGTCTGGTTTACTTTTTTGTCGCAATGAAGGTGATGGCCGGAAGCCTTGGAATCGGCGCCCTTGTACGCTATTCTGGTCTGGCAATTCAGTTCATTTCCGCGGTTTCCGTGATGAGTGCGGAAGGGATTAAGTGCTGGAGAAACAACGATTATCTGGAGGATGTTTTCACTTACCTGGATCTTCGGAAAAAGAAAAGCGGAGGAAACCGAAGAACGGAACATGAGGTGAAAAGCGTTGAATTTCGAAACGTATCCTTCTGCTATCCGGGAAGTGGGAAATATGCGCTGCAAAATATTTCCATATGCCTTAAGCCGGCTTCCAGTTATGCGGTGGTGGGAATGAATGGGAGCGGGAAATCCACGTTTATCAAGCTTTTATGCCGTTTGTACGAGCCCACGGAAGGGGAAATATTTCTGAATGGGAAGAATATCCGCGAGTATGAACAGGGGGAGTATTTCCGGCTGATCTCTGTGGTGTTTCAGGATTTTAACCTGTTTTCTTTTTCTCTGGGGGCTAATGTGGCTGCTTCTCCTGGTTATGATGCGAAAAAGGTCGCCGACTGTCTGGATAAGGCGGGCTTTTCCCATCTGGAGAAAAAGATGACAGGCGGGCTGGAAACCATGCTCTATCGGGATTTCACATCCGGGGGCGTGGAAGTGAGCGGCGGCGAGGCGCAGAAAATTGCGATGGCACGGGCTCTTTATAAAAATGCACCGATTATGATCCTGGATGAACCCACGGCAGCTCTGGATCCTGTTTCGGAAGCGGAAATCTATGAACGTTTTGCTGAAATCGTCAGGGGGAAAATGGCGGTTTATATTTCGCACCGCCTTTCCTCATGTAAATTCTGCGATCACATTCTGGTATTCCATGAGGGCAGGATGGTACAGCGGGGGACTCATGAGGAGCTGGTAAGGAACCGGGACGGGCAGTATTTTAAGCTGTGGAACGCACAGGCACAGTATTATGTGCGTTAAGGAAGTAAAACGATTGCAGGAATCGTATTGTTACTGTTTAAAAATCTGGAAATGGAGGAAACGAACAGAATGGAATCGATCTGTGGAATGGACTGCTGCAGCGAGTGCAGCAGAAAAGAGGAATGCGGCGGCTGCCGCAAAACGGACGGTCATCCCTTTGGGGGAACCTGCGTTGCGGCCGAGAGTATCCGGCAGGGAGGGATGGACGCCTTTTGGCATTTGAAAGACACGTTGATTGCAGAATTCAATGCGCTTGGAATTCCGGGCCTGCAGGTGGACGACCTGAATCTGCTGATCGGTTCTTATGTGAACCTGGAATACCCCCTTCCCAATGGGCAGTCCGTAAAGCTGCTGGAGGACAACCGGGTTTACTGGGGAAACCAGATCGAGATTCCCGGAAACGAAAGATGTTATGGGATTGTGGCGGATGACCGGTATCTTCTGGTCTGCGACTACAAGTGCAACGGCACGGAGCCCAGGATTATCTGTTATAAAAAAAGAGGCGGCTGATGAAAAATTTTGAACGAAGCAATCCCTGCCTGTCTCTCTGTGGCCTGAACTGCCTTCTGTGTCCCATGCAGCTTTCCGGACATTGTGGCGGCTGTGGTTTCGACAGTCAGTCCTGTCCGATTGCCCGGTGCAGCCTGGAGCATGGGAAGCTGGAATACTGTTCGGAATGTGAGGAATATCCCTGCAGGAAATATGACCACATTGACGAATGGGATTCCTTTGTGACGCATCAGAACCAGAAAGCAAACCTGGAAAGTCGGCAGTGCCTGGGGACGGAGCGGTACAATGAGGAGCAGGTAAAAAGGAGAGAGATTCTGGACCGGCTGCTGGCGGAATACAATGACGGCCGGAGAAAAACGCTGTTTTGTCTGGCTGCGAATCTTCTGGAACTGGAAGAACTCAGTTCCCTTCTGGAAGAAACGGAAGAGCAGGCGCGGTCTTTTTCTCTCAAAGAACGGGCGGCGTATATGGCAGAGCAGCTCCGGAACTGTGCGGAGAAGAACCGGATCGAACTGAAACTGAGAAAGAAAGGGAATTGATACGGACAGGGAAGGGGACGGTACCCTGAGGGGCGGAATAACCGTCAAAAAATATGGTTTTCGGGAGGACAAAAGAAATGTTATTGGAAACCGGGAGACGACATTGTTTTTGACGGCGGCATCTATGAATGGACGCCGGGAAAAACACCTGGGGAAATGGAGGAGGATAAGGGATTGTGAATCAGGCATGGTCTGAACTGAATAAAACAATGCAGGCGCAAATCAAAAAGAAGGATACCTGTGAAGCAGGCATTGACACATTATTTGACTTGCGAAATCAGTTAATGGAAACCTTAACATCATTTAATGAGGAATTAAGCAGAGAGGAATTTGACGCAATTCCATTTATAAATGCAGACGGTTATCATAGTAAAACGATTGCCTATTCAATCTGGCATATTTTCCGTATTGAAGATATCGTTGCACACACATTGATAGGTGAAGACGAGCAGGTATTTTTTGCGGGCAATTATCAGGAACGTATCAATTCACCTATCATCACAACAGGAAATGAACTCGTAAAAGAGCAGATCGCGGACTTTTCAAAACAACTCAATTTGAAAGAACTATATGCGTATATTTTTGAGGTAAAGGACAGCACCGAGAAGATAATCGACAGCTTATCTTATGATGACCTGAAAAAGAAAATATCAGAAGAACGAAAAGAATACTTAAAATCATTGAACGTTGTAAGCAATGATGAAAATGCAATCTGGCTTATTGATTATTGGTGTGGTAAAGATATCCGGGGGTTAATACAAATGCCATTTTCAAGACATTGGATTATGCACATAGAAGCGAGTCAGCGGATAAAAAACAGGATACATTCATAAGTGCAGATCCCGGCTCATCGGAAACCATGAATAAGGCTTGAAATTTGGATATTATAAAAATCTGAAAAATGCAATCGCCCAACAACTATGTTTGGCTGTGAGGGAGGGGAATCATGAACATTTTTGTGGAGGGCCTGCAGGGAATGGGAAAATCCACCCTTCTGCAGAAGCTGTCCCGGAAATATCCGGAATATCATGTTTATCATGAGGGAGACTACTGCCCGGTTGAACTGGCCTGGTGCACCTGTATGACGCAAAAGGAATATGAGGAAGCATTGTCGGCTTATCCTATGCTGAAGGAAGAAATGATGCGCCGGACATATCGGGAAGGAGACCTGTATATCATGGAATACACCCGGATTCTCACGGATGTTCCGGGCTTCCACAGGGATATGGAGCGGTTTGAGATCTATAATGGAAGGAAAAACGGGGAGGAGTTTCTGGACATCATCCGGCGGCGCTATCAAAACCTGCCGGAAGGAGACGGAGGGTATCTGTATGAATGTGCCTTTTTTCAGAACATCATTTCGGAACTCACCCTGTGGCAGCTGATGCCGGAGGAGGAGATTTTTTCCTTCTATCAGGAACTGTTCCGGCTTGTATCTGCAAAACCGTTTCTTCTTTATTATCTGTATGATCCCGAGCCGGAACCCCACCTCCGGCAGATCTGCAGGGAGCGATCGGACAATGAGGGAAATCAGCTCTGGTATCCCCTCATGATGCAGTATCTGGCGGCCTCGCCCTATGGAAAAAAGTATGGCTGCAGCACCTTTGACGACCTGCTGGCCTGCCTGAAGCGCAGGCAGGAGCTGGAACTCCGGCTGATCCGGGAGATTTTGAAGGACAGGGCGGTGATTCTTCCGGCTAAAAGGTATACAATGCAGGATCTGGAATGGATGGAAGGGAAATAAGTAGATGAGCAGCCAGTCTGGTTGAATTTTGTTGTCCAAACAATATCGCATTTCATCGTTTCAGTTCCCGGAGGGCTTCTTCCACATCGGAGTAGTGCTTCACCCTGGGATCGTGGGCAATCCGTTCAGCCTCTAACATGGCGGCGATGGTTTCCTTATTGGGCTGTTCCAGCCTGACTTCAAAAGGAAAGCCGCCGACGCGGAGTGACTGGCGCAAAAATACATTGATAGCGGTGGTAAGGTTTATTCCCAATTCACCATAAAGCGCTTCACACTGTCTTTTGATATCGCTGTCCATGCGGACACTAAAATTTGTAGTATTAGCCATTTTATCATCCCCTTTTAAACTTATTGCACTTATATTATATGTTAATTGCAATGCAGAATTAACTTAATAGCCATATAATTTTCAAAATGCTAAGGAGTTATCCCCATGAATAACAATCACCTCACCCCCTGGACCGTCCTCTTCCTGGGCGGCCCTTCCGGCACAGGAAAATCAACCCTTGCCCGTGAAATCGCCCTGCACCATGGCGCGCAGGTTCTGGAAGCAGACGATATTTACCTCGCAGTCAAAGCAGCGGCGGACGAAGCACAGCTTCCTGCGCTGCATTACTGGGATCATGGAAGGGACTGGCAGAAGGCCGGTCTGGAGGAAAATGTGGATTGGCTGCTGGATGTGGGAAAGGAGCTGTTCCCGGCGCTTCGGGAAATCGCGCTCAGACATGTGGAGGACAGGCTTCCGGTCATCATAGAAGGGGATTTTCTGAATCCGGAATGGATTTCCACAATTTTGGGACCGGAAATTTGTGCCTTTTATGTCCGGGAGCCGGATCCGGCGCAGATTGTCAAAAATTACCTGGAACGGGAGGGAGGAGACCCGCAGGAGTACCGCGCACAGATCAGCGTTTCCTATGGAGAACGTCTTACGGAGCTCTGCGGCAGGTATGGAATTCCCTGTATAGAGGCAAGGCCATGGCAGACAGCATGGGCGAGGGCTGAAGCGGAACTGGCCCTGGGGAGCGGGGGATAAAGAATTGCATCGCATGCGGCATCATTTACAGATGAAAAATCCCCGCCAGAGTGATACAATGAGACTATAGAAGATATTGGCAGATGGGAAGCCGGTTTAAAATGTGGCAGGAGGGGATATATATGTTTAAGAAAGCGTTCTGGGTTCCTTATGAAGACAGTGGGAATTATCCCACCGTTACGAAAGCAAAAGAGGCGATTGCCGCATATTGTGGAGAAAATGGGTATTCCTATACATTCACGGCCGACGATGAGGTTATGATAGATGGAAAATCTTATGAAATCTATCGTGGATACGAAAACGGAAGCCGGGGAAACTATGGGATTAAATGTAAGGAAAAATAGACGGCAATGTTTAGGAAAAAACGGACAGCTTCCCATTTGTGAAAGATCAGAATATTCCATGCAATCAGGACCACCGGCTGGATTCAGCCGATGGTCCTGTGTTTCCTGCGAGAAAAAAGAGCTGCCTGTGGAAAGGAAAGAGAAAATGAGAAAAACGGTATTATACATCGGCATGAGCCTGGACGGATACATCGCAGATCCCAACGGCGGAGTGGGCTGGATGAACGGCCAGGAGGAATCCGCAGAAAACGGGGATTCCTATGAGAACTTTATCAAAACGGTGGACACGGTGATCATGGGCTGGAATACCTATCATCAGGTAACCACGGAGCTGTCCGTCGGAGAATGGGTTTACGAGGGACTCACCACCTGGGTGATCACACACCGAACGGCAGAAAAGGGGGAAAAAGCCACAGAATCCCCGGTTCTGTTCACGGACAGGTCTCCCTGCGATCTGGTGAAGGAACTGAAAAAGGAAGAAGGAAAGAATATCTGGATCTGCGGCGGAGCGGACATCGTCAGACAGCTGATGGAGGAGGATCTGATAGACGTCTATCATGTTTCCATTCTCCCCACCCTTCTGGGAGACGGCATCCGTCTGTTTCAGACGTTGGAAAAGGGAAAAAAGCTGCGGCTGATCCGGACGGGAAGCGAAAACGGAATCATGGAGCTGGTTTATGTCCACAGAAATGTCAGCGGAAATATCTGCGAAAATATCTGTGGAAACGTCCATGAAAACGGAATTCGAAAATTTACTCCGGAGGATATGGAACAGGTCATGGAGATCTGGCTGAACGGGAATCTGGAGGCCCACGCGTTCATCCCGCGGGAATACTGGGAATCCAATGCGGAAGCGGTAAAAGAGCAGCTTCTGCAGGCCGAGATTTTTGTCTGTGAGGAAGAGGGAAAAATACAGGGCTTCGCCGGGCTGCAGGGAAATTATCTGGCGGGCATTTTTGTGGAGGCAGGCTCCCGTTCGAAGGGAGTCGGCAGAGAACTCCTTAACCGGGTGAAGGAGACGCATCCTTCTTTTTCTCTGCATGTTTATGCGGAAAATGAGCGGGCCGTCTCTTTTTACCGGCGCGAGGGGCTGACTGTGGTTTCCAGGGAAATGGAGGAAGATACGGGACGGATGGAATACACGATGGAGTGGAAGGTTCCGTAACGCCTTTCCTGAAACGTTTCAACGACTGAAAAAAAGCCGTATTTTGTTTCACAGGATTTTCAAATTTCCTAAAGGTTCATTAAAGCTTTCTCTGTTATTATAAAGAGCATAACAACGAACGCCGGATTTCACGGGCTGTTTTTATGTTTGATACAGCATGCGTGATATGTGCGGCGGATCTTGTAAAAACAGGCCGTAATGGCAAAAGGAGGAACCTATGGAAAAAGCAGCAAGAATCGGAAAACCACTGTCCTGCGGAAGGGTACGTTTTCTGATGGCGGCATTTGCCGCAGTAATGATGGCTCTGATCATGTTCTGGGGAAGCAGGACGACCGTTCACGCAGCGGGCGGTCTGAGCCTTTCTACAGAGTATCCCGGTGTTACAATCACACCAGGGGAGACGCTGAACATTACGCTGACATTGACGAACACTTCAGGCAGTCCTGTGAACGCAGATGTTGCGATCGCGTCTTTACCGGACGGATGGGAAGGTTATCTGCAGGGTGGAGACTATGAAGTGAATGAAGTTCATGTGGGAACCGCATCGGAGGGAACCCAGCTTACCCTGCATCTGACCGTGCCGGACGCTCTGGAGGAAGGCACCTATACTGTACAGGTGGATGCTGACGTAAACGAAGAAATCTATGATTCTCTCACACTTTCCTTTGAAATCAATGAGGTAAATGCGGGCGCGGGCAGCTTCACGACGGAGTACCCGGAGCAGGAAGGCACCGCGGGAACCTCCTTCAGCTTCAGCACCACGCTGATTAACAACGGACTTTCTACAGAATCCTACAGCCTTTCTTCCAGCGCGCCGTCCGGATGGCAGGTAAGCTTTGTCCCTTCCGACGAATCCACGTCCGTGGCGAGCATTGAGGTGGAGTCCAGCACCAGCCAGGGACTTACGGTTGAGGTTGTGCCTCCGGAAGGAGTGGAAGCCGGGGAATATGACATTTCCTGCAGCGCCGTATCCGCTTCCGAGACGCTGACCACTGATCTGAAGGTGGTTATCACGGGTACATACGGCATTTCCCTGAGCACGCCGGATGGACGTCTGAGCTTTGATTCTCAGGCCAATAAGGATACGGATGTGACGCTGACCGTCACCAATACCGGAAATGAAGAGCTTCAGAATGTCACGCTCACCAGTTCCCTTCCTTCCGGATGGGAGGTTACCTATGATGTGGAGGACGGCATCATCGACTCCATCGCGGCCGGATCCAGCGCGCAGGTTGTCGCAACCGTAACGCCCAGCTCGGAAGCGATTACGGGAGACTATGTCGCCACCTTTACCGCGGAAACAGATGAGGCGACCTCCAGCGCGGAGTTCCGTGTTTCCGTAAAAACGAGTACCCTCTGGGGATTTGTAGCGGTGCTGATCATCCTGTGTGTCGCCGCCGGACTTGTCTATGTATTCCGGAAATATGGCAGGAGGTAACTGCCATATGAAACAGACAGGAAAGGAGGCATTGCTGTGTCGGACGATAGAATGATTATACAGATGAAAGGTCTGACCAAAGCCTACGGAGAAAAGAAGGCGGTTGACAACCTGACGCTTGGAATTAAAAGGGGCGAGGTATTCGGCCTTCTGGGACCGAACGGCGCAGGAAAAACGACGACCACGCTGATGCTTCTGGGATTGACGGAGCCTACGGCCGGAAGCGCGTTTATAGACGGCAAAAACTGTACCAGAGACCCGCTTGCCGTAAAGAAAATTGTGGGATATCTGCCTGACAGCGTCGGTTTTTACCTGGATATGACGGGACGGGAAAATCTGAGATTTACCGGCCGCCTGAACGGTCTTGGGGGTAACGAACTGGAAGAGAGGATTAACACGCTTCTGGAAAGAGTGGGAATGACCTATGCGGCAGATCAGAAGACGGGAACCTACTCCCGGGGCATGAGACAGCGTCTCGGTGTGGCGGACGTGCTGATAAAGGACCCCAAAGTTGTCATCATGGACGAGCCAACGCTTGGCATTGATCCGCAGGGTGTCCGGGATCTCATGAGCCTGATCCGGCATATGGCGGAAGATGACGGCATGACGGTTCTGATCTCCTCCCATCAGCTTTATCAGGTGCAGCAGATCTGTGACCGGGTGGGGCTGTTCGTGGACGGCAGGCTGATTGCGTGCGGCAGGATTGATGAACTTGCGAAACGGATGCAGCAGGAAGGACATTGTGTTCTGGAGATTGCCGCTGTTCCGGACGACAGTGATTTCATGAAGCTGCTGAAGGAAATTGGAAATGTGGACAAAGTGGAGCATAACGGCGAATTTTACGTGGTATATTCCCGTATGGATCTGCGCCGGGAGCTGGTCCGCAGGGCGATGCAGAGCGGCTATACCATATCCCATTTAAGACAGAGAGGAAGCGATCTGGATGAAATCTACCGCAGATACTTTGAGAAAGGAGAGGATAAGGGAGATGGTCAGCACGATCAAAAAAAGAGCAGACGCCTTTTTGCATTTCGTAAAAACCAGTGATGAACAGCCGAAACAGAACACCGGCCTGTACGCGCTCTACTGTAAGGAAATGGCAGATCAGCTCAGGAGCAAACGATTCCTGATCATTCTTGTGCTGATCCTGCTGACGAGCTTTGCCAGCGTGTACGGCGCTCTGTCCAGCCTTTCGGACGCGATTGAGTCGGATTCCAGTTATATTTTTCTGAATCTGTTCACGCTGAGCGGGGAATCGATTCCTTCCTTCACCACCTTCATCGCCCTTCTCGGGCCGTTTGTAGGGCTTACGCTCGGATTTGACGCCATTAACAGCGAACGCTCGGAAGGAACGCTGAACCGTCTGGTTTCCCAGCCCATTTACAGGGACGCGGTGATTAACGGAAAATTTCTGGCAGGTGCGAGCATTATTTTTATCATGGTATTTTCCATGGGCCTTGTCATTATGTCGGTAGGGCTGATTACGGTGGGAATTCCGCCCACGCTGGATGAAACGGGGCGAATTCTGTCCATGCTTTTCTTCACCGGCGTATATATCTGCTTCTGGCTGGCGCTTTCGATCCTTTTTTCGGTGATCTGCCGCCATGCGGCTACATCGGCAATGATCGTTATCGCGCTCTGGATTTTCTTCGCGCTGTTCATGTCCCTGGTGGTAAACATTGTGATGAACGTGATCTATCCGGCAGAGGATGTGACGACCTGGGGACAGCTGATTGATTACTATGATCTTTTATACGGCCTGAACCGGCTTTCGCCCTACTACCTGTACAGTGAAGCAATTTCTACCATCATGGATCCAACGGTGCGTTCGACGAACATTATTCTGCCGCAGCAGATGTCCGGTTCCCTCAGCAGTTACCTGTCCCTCGGGCAGAGCCTGCTTCTGGTATGGCCGCATCTGGTGGCTCTGCTGGCCGCCACGCTGATCACCTTTGCGCTTTCCTATATCTGCTTCATGCGCAGGGAAATCAGAGCCAGATAGTCAGTAAAAATAAAGAAGTTACTTTTAAAAGCGGGAACCGGGCATTGTCCGGTTCCTGTTGCTGTATCCGGAAGTGCTGCATCCGGAAGAAAGCGGAGATTTTCAGAGATTTTTCCGCATCTTTTCGGGTGGAACTGCCTGGTGGAGAGCATTGCCGTCGGGATTGTAAAATTCCAGCCGGAAAGATATAATAAGGATGGTTTATACCGGATGCCAAGAGAGAACAAAAGGACGGGAACAAAAAATGCGCATTTTGATTATAGAAGACAACAGGCGGCTGGCGGAGTCCATCCGGGATATCCTGAAGTACTGGTATGACTGCGATATCTGTGAGGATGGAAGGCAGGGAGCCGTGCTGCTGCCTGCCGGGGGCTACGATGCGGCCATCCTGGATCTCATGCTGCCCGGAATGGACGGAATCAGCCTGTTAAAAGAGGTGCGAAGGAAGGGATGCTTTGTCCCCGTCCTGATTCTGACGGCAAAAAGCGAGCTGGAGGACCGGGTGCTCGGGCTGGAGAGCGGGGCGGATTATTATCTGACCAAACCCTTCGACATGCAGGAACTGACCGCTGTGGTGAAAACACTGGTAAGACGCCGGGGCGAGATGATTCCGGAAAATCCGTCCTATGGAAATATCACCCTGAATCAGGCCGATTACACGCTGCGGGGGCCGGAAAAACAGATTTCCCTCGGAAAAAAGGAATATGATATCATGCGGATCCTCATGGTTAACAGAGAGCAGGTGGTTTCCAAGGAAACCCTGCTGTTGAAGGTCTGGGGAAGCGATGCGGACGCGGTGGAGAACAATGTGGAAGTATACATCTCCTTTCTGCGCAAAAAACTGGAATTTTTAAAGGCGAATATCTGCATTGTGACCAGCAGGAAGCTGGGCTATCGGATTGTGAAGAAGTGAGAAAGCGGTGAAAAACATGAAGGAAATCAGCCGGCTGAGGCGGAAATTCATCATTTATAACATGCTCATCGTGACGGCGGTGATCGGAATCACTTTTACCGCCCTGATACTGGTGCTGCGAAGCAGAGGGGATGAGGAGGGAAGGCTGATTCTGGAACGGGCGGTGGAACAGCCCGGAGAACGGCTGATCTTTGATGCGGTTCCC
This sequence comes from uncultured Lachnospiraceae bacterium, assembly GCA_900544445.1. Lineage (GTDB taxonomy): Bacteria > Bacillota > Clostridia > Lachnospirales > Lachnospiraceae > Eisenbergiella > Eisenbergiella intestinigallinarum. The sequence continues at coordinate 1,616 of UQVK01000064.1, read as the reverse complement.
CAGGTGAGGCTCCCTTATTTTTCCGTGCTGGTAACGGAGAACGGAGAGGTTATCATGCGGGAGAGCGCTTATAACTCCTTCCCCGGGATGGGCTATCTGGAACAGCTGGCTTTCCTTGGAATGGCGGCGAAGGCGGATAACGGTATTCTTGACGGTTATCAGCTCAGATACCTTCGGGTGGAACAGCCCTCCGGCCATCTGCTGGTATTCGCGGATACTTCCTATGGAGATACCGTGCTGGATGCGGTTTTACGCTATGGGGGTCTGGCCTGCGCGGTCATCTGGCTGCTGTTTCTGGGCCTTTCCTTCCTGTTTTCTCACTGGGTGGTCCGGCCCATCGCGCAGTCCCTTCGCCTGCAGAAGCAGTTCGTGGCGGACGCTTCCCATGAATTAAAGACGCCTCTGACGGTCATCACCGCCAATGCGGAGCTCCTTCAGGAGCGCTGCGCCGGGCTTCCGGAAGAGGCGGACAGATGGCTGGAGCATATCAATCAGGAATGCAGGGATATGCGCGCTCTGGTGGAGAGCCTTCTGCTTCTGGCCAAAGGGGATACCTGGACCAAGCGGAAGGAAAGCTGGGAAACTTTCTCCTTCAGCGATGTGTTGACGGAGAAGCTTCTGGTTTTTGAACCTCTTTTTTATCAGGCCGGGAAGGAACTGCAGTTTGAGGTGGCGGACGATGTGTTTGTAAAAGGAGACGCCTCCCAGCTGGGACAGCTGGTTACGGTTCTTCTGGATAATGCGGTCAAATATGCGTCCGGCACAGCGGACGAAGCGGGTGAGGCAGGAGAGGACAGAGCGGGAAGTGCAGGCCGTGTGGAGGTCCGGCTGGAGCCGGCCGGACGCGGCAGGGCAAAGCTCTGGGTGAACAGTGAAGGAGAGCCGATACCGAAGGAGAAGCGGACGCTGATTTTCCAGCGCTTCTACCGGGATGAAAAGGTGCGGGCCTCCCGAACGGGCTACGGGCTCGGCCTTGCGATTGCCAGTGAGGTTGCGGCAAAGCACCATGCGGCGATCGGTGTGGAGTACCGGGACGGAATGAACTGCTTTTATGTGAACCTGCGCACCCGCAACAGGGCAAAGGCAGAGGGAATGGCTGGAAATGCTTCATAGCTCTTTACAACAAACATTTGTTCTAATATGATGATAAAAAGAACAAATGTTCGAAAGAGGTGATTCTATGAAGCAGACTGCAGCGGAAACTGCCATGAAGGACAGGAACCATGGGAACAGGGAACCGGCGGGAACAGGCCGGAGCCGCGGTCACAGACTGCCGGAGGCAGTTGAAGTGAACCGGAATCTTCCGATTCAGGTGGCGGCCCTGTGCGATACTACGGGCAAGCTCCATCCGCTCTGGTTCCGGTATGCGGATGAGGACAATCGGATCCGGAAGGTGGAAATCGGCAGCGTGCTTTCCGGAAAAACCATTCACTATGTGGGGCTTCAGATTGAGCAGTTCATCTGCGCCTCTTCGATCGGAGGCCGCAGACGGACCTATGAGATCCGTTACAGCGTGGAGAATCACAGGTGGTATTTTTTTCGGATGATAGACTAAAGATACAGGGGAAAATGAAAATGAATGGAAAAATTCATGTCAGGGATCTGCATACGAGGGA
>UQVK01000063.1 GCA_900544445.1 uncultured Lachnospiraceae bacterium | reverse complement strand
CCCCTGCGTCTGGCCTTCGGTCAGTCCGGCGCTTTCCAGTTCCACGTATTTTGCCAGAAGAGCGGATGCCGTATCCTGATAATAATCGATAAACCGGCGGGCGGCCGGGATTTTTTCCGGATGCTTTTCCAGATAAGCCAGAACGTTCCCTGCTGCCCGGCACATTTCCTCCGTCTGCTGCCTGAGCTGCCCATCCCGGATCCTGCCCATGGATCTGCGGATGCTCTCAAAATCCTTTCTGGCCTCCTTCATGCTCCGAAGAAGCTCTTTTTCCTGATCATCCGGCTGCCAGCCGGCGTTTTTTCCTTTTCTCTCCGGCTTCGTGATAAGCCAGACAGCCGCAAACAACAGAACGGCGAACAGCAGGCTGACCGGAAAGCTCCAGCCAAGTCCCAGAAACAGGAGCAGAAAAAACAGGGACGCCGCTGCGCCTGCCAGGAGGCTTCTGATTCCTTCTCTTTTCATGCTAATTGTATCCTTTCACACTGCGGAAGGCCCCGATCAGATCCTCCCTTCCATCGAAAACGCGGGCGTTGGTCAGCTGCGCCAGTTCATCCAGCTGCTCCTCCTCTGCGTCTCCGAACAGGATGGAGAAAACGGGTACATCCATGCCCAGGGAATCATAGAGCGCTTCAAAATCCGCAAAGGTTTCGCTGCCATTTGACATGCCATCCGTCATCAGGATGATGGCAGGGGTATAATCCTCCGGATCGTATCCGTCCGCGATGAGGGACAGGCCCCTTTCCGCCGCCAGATAGATATCCGTGCCTCCGCCGCAGTATTCCCCCCGGATCTCCCCATAAAGAGCCTCCAGCTTTTCGGGAGAAGAATCCGTCACCTGATAAACCTGAATAATTTCGTCGCAGAAGGTGATCACGATGTTGACCTCCCCTTCCGTGGCCTGCAGGAGATTCTTTTCCGCATTGTCCTGAAGAAGAATCTGGGACATGGCCTCCACCAGCTGTTCATTGCCTGTACCCTGCATGCTTCCGGAGAAATCCAGGCAGTACACGTTAAGGGACGGCTTTTTAAAGCGGGTCTGATACAGGCTGAGAGCCTCCATGAGCACATCCGCTGCCGGTGTGGGAACGGCGGCCAGAATCCGTTCGGTATCGATCCCCCAGTCCGCCCGGAAAATGTCGCTGTTTTCTTCGCTCACTCCCGCATATCCCGTTCTGCGCCCGGTGCGCTGGATCGCGTCCTGCGCCTCGTCGGAGAGCAGGTAATCCTGGATTTTCAGGAATGCCTCCTCCTTATCCTCATCCCCATGATCCACATATCCAAGAGGGGAATCCGCGATACTCAGTCCGTCCTCGGGATAGACCACGTAAAGCGTCTCCCGTCCCTGCCTCTCCAGCTCCTGATTGGCGCTTATGATCAGGCATTCATAGTTGACCATGGCGTCGTATTCCCCGTTCAGGAACATATCCATCAGCCATTCGGAACTGCCGGAGCTTCTGTCGATGCCGGAAAGCAGGCTGCCGATTTCCTCCTGCAGGGTCTCATCCTCCAGATCCTCTTCGCTCAGGGCGCCTTCTCCGCCGGCCAGCGCATACAGAAAGCCGATATAGGCGCTCGCGCCGGAATTGGACTGGGTAGCGCTGGTCATGCAGAAGGTCATCCTTCCGCTCTGGATGGCCTCCAGAATGTCCGCCACCTTCGTCTCTCCATCCGTAAATCCCAGCTCCTGCGCCAGGCTCTTCCGGATACCGAACACCACGGGCGTGGTGGAAACCGACTGGGCATGCTTGATCAGATGCTCCGTATCTCCAAGGGAAATCCACAGACTGCTGGCAGGCCAGACCGCATCGTAATCCTGCGCTCCTGCCTGCAGCGTCCTCATGATATCAATGGAACCCTGATAGGTAATCTCAATATTGACCCGGGTTTCCTTCGCGCAGTCCTCAAGAATCTGCTCCAGCTCCCTGTTTTCAGAACCGGAAAGGATCCTCACCGTCTCTCCAGCTCCGAAGGCGGAAAAAGACGCGGCCTTTCCGTCTCCTCCCTGCTCCCCTCCTCCGGCGCCTGCCGGAGCACAGCCGCCCAGAAAGGACATCAGAAACAGAAGAGCCAGAAGCAGACCGAAGCCTTTATATTTTTCTCTGTTATGGACCATATCTCCTCCAAATGCAGGTATTTTCATTCCTCGATGGTCTTTGCCAAACCGGTCTGTACCCGTCTGTATCCGGCCGACTTCCTGCAGCTTCATTATATCATCCGTATGTTTGGTCCATATAAAGGGAAAGAGAAATCTGTGTAAAATCTCAGACCGCCGGAACCGCTTTCCTGCGCGTCCTGACGGTCTGTATTCCACCTTTTTTCCTTTTATTTTTCCAGACGGCGGGCAGCTGCTCTGTATTCCTTTGGAGTAACGCCGAACTGGCTGCGGAATTTCTTATTGAAATAGGAAATATTATGAAAGCCGTTTTCCAGGGCCGTCTCCATGACGGGACGCTCGGTTTCGGCAAGAAGCTGCGCCGCACGATACAGACGACAGCGGTTGATGTATTCCACGCAGGTCATCCCCGTGTACCGGTGAAAAAAGCTCATGAAATGGGCGCGGCTGAAATGACAGATTCCGGCAAGTTCATCTATGGTAAGATTTTCCATATAATGCGCCTGAATATGATTCAGAACCTCCTTCAGCTTCTCCGTATGCTCCCTGCCTGCGGTCGTTTTTTCATTTCCCGTCACATAGCCGTACTGACAGGCCAGACGGAAGAAGCGGAACAGAAGCTCCTTGCGGTACAGCTCCTCCACCTCCCTTTCCGCTCCTTCTCTTTTCAGAGGTCCCGGCGCCAGGCGCTCGGAATCGTTCGCATCCTCCACACCGGAAAGCAGCTCCTTCAGACAGAAAAGAAGCTGTTCATGACCGGGCTGTCCCGGATGCACCACCGGCACAAACCGTTTTTTCCCCGTCTGAATGGGCGCAATATACCGGATGGTGCAGGCATCCGGCACCCGCCCGCCCAGCAGGTCCAGATGAAAAACCAGGCTGTCCGAAATCATTTTGGTTCCCGCAAGCGCACGGGCGGAATGGAGCATATGGGGAGAGATCAGCAGAATATCGTCCTTCTGTACGGTAAAGGTTTCAAAATTGATATCATAACGGACGGTTCCTTCCTCGATCCATGCCGCCTCCATTTCCTCATGCCAGTGAAGGGGCAGCTCCCGGTAGGAATAGGGAGCGACACATCGATAGCGGCGGACGGGCATAAGGACGTCGCCGTGGGAGGCTTTTTCCTTGTAGGCGAGATTTACTTCCATTTTATCCAGATTCCACATGGAAATTCTCCTTTTCTTCTCGATAAAGGCGAAGGTTTTCAGAGCATGTTTCCTGCCTTATTCCATTTCCCCGTCCACGATCTGACGGATCCGTTTCAGCAGAATCTCATCTGCCGCTTCCTCCCCTTCTCCGCTCTCAGGCACATAGGGATTCTCCGATGCCCGAACGGAAAGCAGGGTTTTCATCCAGACGCAGGCCAGCAGGTACCTGCCATATGGGATGCTCATGTGAAAACCGTCCCTGCACAGAGAAATCCCTCCCTCCGAAACCCGGAACGGCTCCTGCTGCCGTGCCTTCTGAATGATGTCTCCGGAGGGAATCAACCTCAGATGATATTTTTCAGCCATGGCAGAATAGCACTTTTTCAGGCGCGCATACATCTCCTCCTGATTCCTGTGATAACGCATGAAATTGGCGTGAGAACTGTCGATTTCATAGGCCCAGGTTTCCTGCAGGAGGATCTCCGCCTGCGGCGCGTGCTGTCCCGTATACGTTCTGATATGCTCCAGAATCAGTCCCAGAAACGGCTCATAGGTATCCATCCACCCGCTGTCGTGGCTTGCCTGCTGGGTTACGATATAATCCCACTCTTCTTCCCGCAGAGCTTCGTCAATGGAAATCATTCTCTCCGTCGCCTTTCCGTTCAGCTGGTACTGGTAGGCCGCTTCTTTCGTCTCGATATTCTGCCAGTGCCGCTCCAGCGGGCATCCCCCGATAAACAGATTTACCACCTTCGTTTCAATTCCCACGGCCTCTGCCATCTGATGCAGATACCTGGTGGCGTCCTCGGAAAAGCTGTTTCCGATTGCAAGGATATTTTTCATGCTGCTGTCCCTCCGTTCTATGATATCTGAAAAAATCCTTCTTTTCATAAATTATAATATCTCAGCAATCAGAAGTATTGTAAAGTGGCTTTTTCTGCTTTTTCATTTCATGAGAGGATTTCCCTTTTTACTGCTTTTTTTCTTTTAGTTTCTGCAACAGTTTTCGCTCTGAATGCTGTTAAGCCGGGCTTCCCGTACGAAGGAAAATTCTGCTTGTCCCTTCCAGCCGGACATGGTAGAATACCTTTAAGCATAAATTTTCTTTTGAGCCGTTCGGCTTTTTGTCAGGGCAGTTTTTCTCTGTCCGTTCTGACATTCTTTCAGAAACTCTATGCTGAATTTACAATCCCATTCATTTTTACCGCAACAAGGAAAAACGGCAGGAGTCCCTGAAAAGAACGGCCGCTCCTGCCAGACTGTACATGGACGCGCTTTTATGCCGTCCGGGAAGGAGCTGCAAATGAACGAACCGATATCTGCCAACCGGGAATACAAGGATTCCGTCTTCCGGATGCTCTACAACAAACCGGAAACGGTGCTTCCCCTGTATAACGCCCTGAATGGAACGGATTACAAAGATCCAAACCTGCTCACGGTCACCACGATGGAAAACGCCCTTTACCTCGGAATGAGAAATGACGTTTCCTTTCTTCTGGATTCCAGAATGACCCTGTATGAGCACCAGTCCACCTGGAACCCGAACCTGCCTCTGCGGAATTTGCTTTATATTGCCCGGTTGATGGAAAAATATGTGAATATCCACAGGAAGTCGCTTTATTCCTCGACTCTGATCCGCCTCCCTGCGCCGCGTTTTGTGGTCTTTTATAACGGCCTGAAAAATACGGAAGACGATATTCTTTTAAAGCTGTCAGATGCCTATGAAAAGACAGAGGCCGAACCGGAACTGGAACTGAAGGTACGCCTCATCAACATCAATCCCGGACATAATCCAAAGCTGCTTGGCAGGTGCCGGACCCTGCGGGAATACAGCGAATTTGTGGCAAGGATCCGGAAATGCGCGGCGGAGGAAGCCAGCTTTCCGGAGGCGGTGGAACGGGCCGTAACGGAATGTATCAAAGAAGGAATCCTGGCAGATTTCCTTCTCAGCCAGAGATCGGAGGTAATTGCCATGTCGATTTTTGAGTATGATCATGAAGAAGAACTGAAAAAGCTGGGAGCCATGGAGCGCGAAGAGGGCGTTGCTGAGGGCAGAAGCCAGGATATTCTATTGCTGCTCAGCCTTCGCGGTTCTGTACCGGAATGGCTTAGAAAACGAATTCTTATCGAAAGAGAACACCCTGTTCTGAACGACTGGATCAGAGCCGCAGGTCAAACCTCATCCATCGAAGACTTTCTGCAAAAAACAGGTTTGAAAGAGGGATAACCCCCTTCAAAAGAGAGCTCACGCCCGTCATACGGCCTTTCTGATGCAGACAGTCGCCCCCTGCGCAGCAGGGAACGGCTGTCATCAAAACCTTTTCTTCAATTCAAACGCATTACCGGTACAGCACCACCGATTCAAACGGCCGCAGTTCCATCTCCTTTTTCACCTCGCTGTCCGGATAGTTGGAGAGGATACAGGAAAAGCCTTCCAGCTCCTCCGGGCAGGTCCACGTTACAGGACGGCCGTAGAAGTTGCTGACCACCAGCAGGGTGTGCCCTTCATAGCTTCTTCTGTAGGCCAGAATCTGTGCATTTTTCTGATCTACAGGAGCGAAATCTCCGTAAGCGATCACATCCAGATCCTTACGCAGACGGATCAGTTTCTGGTAATGGCGGAAAATGGAATCCTCATCCGCAAGCTCTGCCTCCGCGTTCACATCTGTATGGTTGGCATTGACGCCGATCCAGGGTTCGGCCGTTGTGAAGCCGGCATTCTGTCCGTCGGTCCACTGCATCGGGGTGCGCCCGTTGTCACGGGAGTGGATCTGGATGATCCGGAAGGCATCGTCAGGACGGAGTCCCTTTTCCTGCAGGATGCGGTAGTAATTAATGCTCTCCACATCCCTGTACCGGGAAATGTCGGTGAAATCCGTATTGGTCATGCCGATCTCTTCTCCCTGGTACACGTAAGGCGTTCCGCGCAGGCAGTGGATCACCGTGCCCAGCATTTTGGCGGACTGTTTCCAGTATTTTCCTTCATCTCCGAAACGGGATACCACCCTGGGCTGGTCGTGATTGCACCAGAACACCGCATTCCAGGCATGGTGCTTTTGCATTCCGGACTGCCAGTCGAACAGGATTTTTTTCAGCTTCGGGAAGTCATAGGGAACCAGCACCCATTTCTCATTTCCGGCGAAATCCACCTTCAGATGGTGGAAGCTGAACACCATGGACAGCTCCTTTCCGTCCTCGGAAGCGTAATGGAAGCAGTTTTCCATGGAGGTGCTGGACATCTCGCCCACCGTAACAATACCCTTGTCCGCACCGAAGGTCTTTTCATTCAGTTCCTGCAGATATTTATGGATGTTGGGTCCGTCGGTGTAGAAGCGGCGGCCGTCGCCCTCGTAATCATCCTCAAAGCTTCCCTTGCTGATCAGGTTCACCACATCGAAGCGGAAACCCTTTACCCCTTTTTTCATCCAGAAGCGGACCACCGCCTCCACCTGCTCCCTCACCTCGGGGTTGTCCCAGTTCAGGTCGGGCTGGGATACATCAAACAGATGCAGATAGTATTCATCAAACTGGGGGACGTATTCCCAGGCGCTGCCGCCGAACTTGCTTTCCCAGTTGGTGGGCGGATCGCCGTTTTCCTTTCCCTTTCTGAAAATATAGTAGTTCTTATATCTCTCATCCCCGGCCAGGGCCTTCCGGAACCACTCGTTCCGGCTGGAAGTGTGGTTGAATACCATGTCCAGCATCAGTTTGATGCCGCGCTTTTGGGCTTCGGCAGAGAGCCGGTCAAAATCCTCCATGGTGCCGTAACGGGGATCAATGTTATAATAATCCTCCACATCGTAGCCGTTGTCCTTCTGGGGGGAGACGAAGAAGGGGGTCAGCCAGATGTAGTCCGCGCCCAGCTCCCTGATATAGTCCAGCTTCTCTGTAACACCGTTCAGATCTCCCAGGCCATCTCCATTGGTATCATAAAAAGACTTGGGATAGATCTGGTATACCACGCTTTTTCTGAAATCTTCCATTTTAATCCGCCTTTCTTTTTCTGAACAGGCCGTCTCAGGCATATTCCGCGATCACGGTCTGCCCGGCTTTTGCATCCTGATTCGGCATAAAGCGCACGTCTGCCGCGCTGCCGTTATCCGTGATGAGGAAGGCTGTGGTCATGGGATGGCCGGCCGCCCTGATTTTTTCAGGAGTGAAGGAAATCAGCGGGTCTCCGGTCTTCACCTGATCTCCCTCCTTCACGAACAGCTCGAAACCGTCTCCGTTCATATCCACGGTATCGATGCCCACATGGATCAGGATTTCCATTCCGTTGTCCATAACCAGGCCGCAGGCATGTTTGCTGTCGGCCATCACCACGCCCACCTTGGCATCCGCCGGAGCATAAACCGTATTTCCCGTGGGTTCGATGCCCACGCCGTCTCCCATGATTTTCTGAGAAAAGACCTCATCCGGAATCTCTTCAATTGGGATGATGCGTCCGTCCAGCGGGGATTTCAGAGTTCCGGCGGCTGTCCCGTCCGCGACGGCAGAATTGCCGGAATCAGTGCTGCCGGAAGCCGTATCGCCAGCGGCGCCGTTGACAGAGTCCACAGGGGCCTTGTCAGTGGATGCCGCTGTGCTTTCCGAAATCACAGCATCACCGGAAGCCGCTCCGCTTTCTCCCGCCTCACCGTAACGGTCAGCCGCAGAGAGCTTCCTGCTTCCCACCAGAAAAGTGAGCACAAAGGGAACCACAATGGCGATCAGCATGCACACCAGGAAGATGCCCCAGTATTGGGAATAGATGGACAGGATTCCGGGAATGCCGCCCACGCCGATGCTCACCGCCTGCACGCCGAATCCCACGGACACCATGGCGGCGATGGCGGAACCGATCATGCCGCAGACCAGCGGGAATACATATTTCAGGTTCACGCCGAACAGAGCGGGTTCCGTAACGCCCAGATAGCAGGAAATGCAGGCGGGAATGTTGATCTGTTTCGCTCTGTCGTTTTTCTTCTGAAGAACGGACATGGCGAGTACGGCGGAGCCCTGTGCGATGTTGCTCAGCGCGATCATGGGCCAGAGGTTCGTTCCGTCATACAGGCTGACCAGCTGGGAGTCGATGGCGTTTGTCATATGGTGCAGGCCGGTCATGACGATGGGCGCATACAGCAGTCCGAATACTCCCGCGAACAGGACGCCGAAACTGGAGGTCAGGCCGCTGTACACCACGTCCGCGATGAAGTTGCCGATCTTCCAGCCGATGGGGCCGACGATGGTGTGCGCAATGATCACCGCAGGAAGCAGAGAACAGAAGGGAACCACGATCATACTGATGACCTGCGGACAGATTCTCCGGAAAAATTTTTCCAGATAGACCAGCACAAAGCCGGCCATGATGGCCGCAATCACCTGTCCCTGATAGCCGATCATCTGCACCTTCGCAAAGCCGAAATCCCAGACCGGAATCTGATCCGCCGGGGTGCTCGCCACGGAGAAGCCGTTCAGCAGCTGGGAGGATACCAGCGTCAGGCCGAGCACAATGCCCAGGATCTGAGTGGTTCCCATCTTCTTTGTTATGGACCAGACGATTCCTACGGGAAGCAGATGGAAGACCGCTTCTCCGATCAGCCACAGAAAGCTGTAGGTACCTGCCCAGAACTGAGAAATGTCCGCAAGGCTCTGGGTTCCGTTATTAAAAAAGTTGATCTCTCCAATGATATTTCGGAAGCCAAGAATCAGACCGCCGCAGATCAGGGCCGGAATAAGGGGTGCGAAAATCTCTCCCAGGCTGCTCATGATTCTCTGAACCACATTCTGGTTCGTCTTCGCAGCCTGCTTTGCCGCATCCTTGCTCACGCCCTCAATTCCTGCGTAAGCGGTAAATTCATTGTAGAAGGTTGATACATCGTTTCCGATGATGACCTGATACTGTCCCGCCTGGGTAAACGTTCCCTTCACGGAAGGAAGCTTCCCGATCCCGTCCGTATCCGCCTTTTTCTCATCCGCCAGTACAAACCGCATTCTGGTCATGCAATGAGAAACCGCACGGATATTCTCTTTGCCGCCGATCAGACGAAGCAGAGCCTGTACGTCCTGTTCATACTTTGCCATCTTCTCCTCCTTTTGCCGTCATGGGCAATGCCATCTTGTTTAAACAAGTCCATCCTAACACACTTGTTTAAACAGGTCAAGGGTTTTCTGAAAAATAAAGAAACCGTATCCTTTGCCATGTTACTTTCGCTGCCCTTGACTTTTTCCCGCATTTCTCTATAATGGATTTAAAGTCAGGATGTTTAAACAAGTCAATCGAGGAAAACTTATGCCAGCGGCCAAATATGACGGAATCTATCGGGATCTGAAAAATAAAATCGAATCGGAACAGTATGAATTTCAGGAGCTGCTTCCTTCTGAGAACCAGCTGGTAGAGGTCTACGGCTGTTCCCGGAACACCGTCCGCAGGGCCATTGCCGGCCTGGTGACAGACGGCTACGTGCAGACGGTTCAGGGAAAGGGCGTACGCAACATCTACCGTCCCGTTCCTCAGTCCTCTTTCACCATCGGGAGCATCGAATCCTTCCGGGAATCTTCCATCCGCAACCGGCAGGAGGGCCGCACGAAGGTGGTCCTGTTCACAGAACTCATTGCCGACCGGAAAATCGCGCGCAATACCGGTTTCGCGCCCGGCACAGCGCTTTTTTATATCCAGCGGGTGCATTACCTGAATGGAAAGGCACTGATCCTCAACCACAATTACTTTTTAAAAAGTATTATGCCCGGTCTGACCAGGGAAATTGCAGAACGTTCCATTTACGAATATCTGGAAAAGACGCTGCACGTAACGATCGTGAACAGCCAGAGAGTCATGACCGTAGAAAAGGTCACGGAAATCGATGAAAAATATCTGGAATTGAATCTGAATGATTATAACTGTCTCGCCGTGGTAACCAGCCACACCTTTGACAGCAATGGCACCATGTTCGAATATACCCAGTCCCGGCACCGCCCGGACTATTTCCGTTTTCAGGACAACGCGGTGCGCAGGGGCTAGGATTCTTCTACAGCGCCGTTCCCTTCTTTGGCACGTAAAGGAACTGCATATCCACCTTTTCCAGGGTGAGCAGCTTTACCTTCTTATCCATCCCTCCCGCATAGCCGGTCAGACTGCCGTCCACCCCGACCACCCGGTGGCAGGGAACGAGGATGGAAATCTTATTGTGTCCCACGGCGCCGCCCACTGCCTGCGCAGACATATGCGCCAGTCCCTTCCGGGCCGCAAGCCGTGCGGCAATCTCTCCATACGTCATGGTTTTCCCATAAGGGATCTGACAGAGGATCCTCCAGACCTCCTTCTGAAAATCCGTTCCGATCAGATGAATCGGCACCGTAAAATCCGGTTCCTTTCCCGAAAAATACAGATCAAGCCAGCGTTTCGTCTCCTTCAGCACCGGAATCTCTTTTTCCTCATGAAAGGAAGACCTTTCGCATAAGGCTTTCCTTTCACGTTCTCTTCCCAGACCATGGGCAAAATATTTCTGTCCTTCAAACCACAGGCCTGTCAGGCCCTCATCATCCGCCGCAAGAAGAATCCCTCCCAGCGGGGACTGGTAATGGCTCGTATACTGCATTTTTACCTCCATGCCGAAGCGATACGCTGAGGCCGCGAGGAGAAATCACGCAGGTGATTTCTCCTCTGCGATCACAGCAGTTTTGTGCTTCGGCGCAAAACTGCCGATTGAAAAATAAGCCATCGGGCTTATTTTTCAATCTTCCTCCTATAAAAAAGTGTGCGCCTTGGCGCACACTCGCGCCGAGCGCGGTTGCCTTCAGGCAACATCTACCTTGTGCGCGAGTGCGCATCAACGTCTTTTTTTATTCAATAGGAAATGAAATTTCCTATTGAATAAAAAAGGCCGCCGCTTTCGCTGAATTCATTCAGCCGGACGGCAGCCCTTTCTATTTCATTCCGTTACTGTGCATCTGCAGCTGTGCTTTCCGCCGGCACAGAATCTGTCTCTTCCGTCACGGTTTCCTCAGCCGCTTCCGTTGTGCTTTCCGTTTCAGCAGTCTCTGCGGCGGCCTCTGTCGTTTCAGCCGCAGTTTCCGTTTCGGCGGCCGTCGTTTCAGCAGCTGCTGTCTCCGTGGTTTCAGTCGCCTCAGCTGCCGCTGTCTCTGCGGTTTCATCAGTTTCCGTTGCTGTCTCCGTTTCGGCAGCCTCGGTGCTCTCCTCCGGTACGGTCAGATAATGGAGGTCTCCTGCTACATCCGTCACCGTATACTCCTGCGCGATCTCAGTCACATACTCACTCACAACCTGGCTGGCAAGCAGATTACCGATGGACTCGTTTGTCGTCTCCTCATCGTTCTGTCTGGAGATGAACTGCACCACATAATATCTGTTCAGGCTCTCCGACTCAAGAACAGTGATATCGCCTTCCTGACGGGATTCATCAAACAGCCAGTCTGCTGCCACAGAAGGCGCTCCATAGTAGCTGCCTTCCTCGGTCAGGCTGCCGTCTTCTTCTCCGCCGTAGTTCTCCTTCTGATCCTCGCTGGCGTATTCCACGCACAGATCCTCAAAGTCTTCTCCCGCTTCCAAACGTGCCGCCATCTCATCAGCCTGAACCTTCAGCTCGTCCATTGCCGCCGCGATTTCCTCATCCGTCATTCCGGTCTCTTCTTCGGAAGCGGTCTCGGTCTCGGTTTCCTCCTCGGCCGCGGTGGTTTCTTCTGCGGTCGTCTCCTCCGCCGTTTCTTCCGCGGTGTCTAACGTCGTCTCTTCTACGGTTGTTTCCTCTGCAGCTGTGGTGGTCTCCGCTGCAGTGCTTTCCTCAGAGCCGGTCTCCTCTCCGGCGCTCGTATCCACCTCAAAATAGAAGCTTCTGTAGGTCACCGTATCGTAAGAATTTTTGTTTTCCTCATAGTATGCCGTAATTTCATCATCTGCGGGCTGATTTTCCTCTACCAGATGATTATAATACGCGCTGGCAAGGAGATTTTCCTCCACAAAGGTCTCGATTCTGGACGGGGTCGCATAGTCTCCGTACATCAGCGTATAATATTCGCTTTCCGATACGGAAGCGGATTCCGCCTGCGCCGCAATCTCCGTCTCATAGGAAGCCATATCCTCTGAAGAATCGTATTCGAAGCCGTTTTCTCTCGCCTCATCCGCCATCGCCTTGATCTGCTGAATCTGCTCCACCGCAGACTGATCAAAATAATCCTTCCAGGTCATGTTCTCATTTCCGGGATAGGTCTGCTCATCCAGGTCAACCGTCGTATCCAGTCCCATCATGGATACATAGGAGCCGTACATGCTCAGATAGTTGCTGTACACATTATTAAAATAATAATTGTACTCCAGCCTGGTGATGTCATGATCTCCCACCTGGAAATACGTCTGGTTCAGCACCGTATATCTATTGTAAAACGACGTACCGATGGAAAACACGATGGACACCGCAACGGCCGCCAGAATGACAATACTGACTATTTTAAAACGCTTCCAGGATCTGCGTTCCTTTTCCTCCTCTTTCTTTCTCTTTTCCATTTTTCGGTCGTATCGGGTTACGACCTTGTCGCTCTGTTCCTCTGTCTGTTTTTCCTTAGACATGTAAGTTCTCCTCCTTGCATTTCTCAAACAGGCATTATACCTGAAAAATGTGAAGCAATCGTGAACACAGGCCGGATTCTCCTGCTTTTCTCAAAATTCCTGCCGCAGCCACGCTTTTTTCGCACATATTCACAGTATATTACACTTTTCGAAATGCTTCAACACATAAATGCGCTTTTTCGCCGCCAGTTTTCACCGTATTTCCGCCTCTCCGTCCATTTTCCTCAATGTACCAGCCTTCCGAACGCGAGAACAAGAAAAAGAAGACCGCTCACCCAGGAAAAATCCCTGCGGGAACGGGCCGCAAGCTTCTTTCCAATATGCTGGCCGCATGCCTGCGCCGCCATTCCGAACAGGAACGAGACGGACAGCGTAAAGAAAACCGGTATCTGAAGAAAGGCGGCAAAGGTTCCCGCCGTCAGACTGTCAATGGACATGGCAAGGCCGAAAAAAGCCGCTTCCTTCATGGACAGAACCCGGTTTCTGTCCTCATCCGCCTCCGCCGGATTTCCATAGATGCTCAGAATGAAACGGAGGCGGGAAAAGGAAAAATGAATATCCTTATGCACGCCGCAGTGGCGGTTGATATAATTTTTAATCAGGGAATCCGAAAGACGGATACAGCCGAGCAGAAAAAGGCTGACGAAAGCAACCAGGCGGACAGCCGCATCCGGAACCAGGACGCGCAGCAGCGTTCCGAAGCTCAGCGCCGCGCCGAGACAGGCGCTGCTGATGGCGTTCATGAGCCCCATCTGTTTCCAGTTGATGCAGACATCGTCCGCCCCATATGCGATGCTGGCCACAAATGCGTCCGTGCACAGGGCCAGGCAGAACAGAATTGCCTGAAGCATGATTCATACCTTTTTTCTTTCAGTATATTCACGCTTCGACAAAAACGCTCATCCTTCCATCCGGGCCCTGATATAGCTTTCCAGCAGATCCACCGTCCTGTCGATGCCAAGCCTGCTGCTGTTGATCGACAGATCGTAGTTTCTGGAATCTCCCCATTTTACCTTGCAGTAATAATTGTGATAGGATTTGCGTTCCCAGTCCTTCCGGGACATCATGTGTTCCGCCTCCTCAGCAGAAAGCCGGTAGAGACGCATGATGCGCTCCCGTTTCGTCTCCCAGTCCCCCAGCACGAAAATGGAAACAAACCCCTCATAATTCTTCAGAATCGTTTCTGAGCAGCGTCCCACCACCACGAAGGATTTTCCATCCTCCGCCAGCTTTTTCAGATACGCAAACTGCATGTTGGCAACATTTTCCTGGATGGAATTGGAATACCCGCGGACCGTTCTGGAAAACAGCCGGCTTTTCGGCCGCTCATCATATTTTTTCAGCGTATCGCCTCCCACGCTCTTTTCCTCCGCGACGTGTTCCAGCAGGTTGTTGTCATACAGATCCAGCTCAAATCTGCGCGCCAGCGCTTCCGCAATCACGTGGCCGCCGCTTCCGAATTCACGCCCCACCGAAAGAATCAACCGCTTCTCCATATGTACCTCCTCTTCTGCCGCCACAGGCGGCATTTATTCCCCTGTTCAGAAATATCTGATGTAAATCATGATCATGGACAACAGCACCACCAGCGCTGTTGCGGGGGCCGCATATTTGCAGTATTTTCCCCAGCCGATCACATGACCTTCCTTCGCCGCAACGGAAATGCCGACCACGTTCGCGCTCGCACCGATGGGAGTGGCGCTGCCGCCGATGTCCGTCCCCATCGAAAGCGCCCATGCCAGCACGGAAAGATCCACGCCCTGCGCGGCGGAAAGCGACCGGATCACTGGAATCATGGTCGCCGCAAACGGGATGTTGTCCACAAAGGCGCTGGCAATCGCTGAAATCCAGAGCACGATCGCAACCATCAGCATTGCGTTATCCCCGCTCACATCCGCGATGAAGCCTGCGATAATCTCCAGAATGCCTGTCTGCTCCAGACCGCCAACCACAATGAACAGGCCGACAAAGAACAGCAGCGTCTTATAATCCACCTTTTTCAGCAGATCCGGCGCGTCCTTCCCTGCCGTCACCAGCGTCACGGCGCCGATGAAGACGCCTATGGTCGCCACAGTCAGGCCTGTCTGCGCGTGCGTCACAAGCAGAACGATCGCCGCTGCGAAAATCGCGCTGCTGATTGCAAAATCCTTTCTGTTCTCAATTGCATCTCTGGGATCCGGATAAGAAAGCGTTTCCTTTCCTCCCGCGCTTTTCTCCAGCTCCTTCCGGAAGCAGAAGTAGAAATAGAAAATAACCAGAATCAGGGAGGCCGCTGCGATCACGCCCGTATTCGTGATGAAATCAGCAAAGGAATATCCAAGCGATGTGCCGATGATGATATTCGGCGGATCTCCGCACATGGTTGCGGAGCCGCCCAGGTTTGCGCAGAAGATCTCGGAAATGATCATCGGAACCGGATTAAACTTTAATAGTCTGGCCAGTTCCACCGTCGCCGCCGCCAGAAACAGAATGACCGTGATGCTGTCGATAAACATTGCCAGAACGCTGCTCATTACCATGAACACGATGAACAGCGGAACCGTCCGGTACCTCACCAGTTTTGCAAGCTGCAGGCAGAGCCAGCGGAAGAATCCCGCCTTTCCCATTCCCTCCACCATCAGCATCATGCCCGCGATGAACAGAATCGTAGACCAGTTGATTCCGGAAGAGGATTCTCCGGCCTCACTCGCCTGATACCAGAACTCCACGGAAAAAAAGTTCTGCAGACTGAGCGTATTCCAGATCGCCGCCGGGTTTCTCATACAAATGCCGAACACCAGCACGATCATCAGCAGTCCGCAGCCAAGGGATACCAGGTGCCGCTCAATTTTCTCACTGACAATCAAAAGAAACATCGCCGCGAATATAATCACGGCCAAAATCTGTGCCGCTTCCATAGGACATACCCTCCTCATTATTCCCGGAAAGGCTGCGCAGGGGGCCCGCGCAGCCTTCTGTATTTTCACTCATTTTAGCACAAATTTTCCTTTTGGTGAAGTTTTATGACAAAATTCACGATGCGTTTTTCCGCCCCTTCTTCTGTATGCCGCCGCTTCCGCAGCCACGGCGGACCAGCCATTTCGCATAGCTTTTGATTCCAAACACGCTGATTACAATCAGGCAAACAAAGATAATTCCGGCTGCCATATCTTTCCTCCATTCCCACCGCTGCAGACGGCATTCGTTTCCGACACGATTTACAGGTTCGTTCCGGCACTTTTTCTTCTGATTCATCCTATGACTGCCGGTGCCTTTTTGATTCTGTCTGATCAAATAAGTTAGTTTTAACTAACTTAACTTTATCATAACACAGGCTCCCTCAGTTGTCAAAAGCGAAAAATCCCCATGACATTTCTTTGGAATTTCTTCGCCGCGTCCCCCTTTTCCCACTGGCTGTTCGGGAAAATATTTCAGAACAGCTGAATGCTCCAGGTATTGCGGTATACGCCCTTTCCTTCCAGATGGACGAGTCCCGGCTGTTCGGACAGTTCCTCCACCACATCCTGCCTGGAGGGCAGGGAGGACCAGGGTTCAATACATACATAAGGAGCGGGCTTCTTCACCGCATGCCAGAAACCGATATAGGGCATCTGGGGGAAGCGCACACGCACACCGCGGCTGCCTTTCTCTGAGCGCAGGACGACACATCCGGACGTTCCGGTAAGCACGATGGCATCATCATCGAACATATCATGGTGCAGCGGGATCCGCCTCCCCTCCTGCAGCGGGTAGGGCTGATCCTCTCCATTCAGGAAGCACGCGGCAGAAAATCCGACGCGCACCGGCGTTTCCACCTCTCCGCCGTCCTTTTCCGGTTCAAATTCCAGGAAATAATCTTCAAAGGAAAGCCCGTCCTCCAGCGGCGCCTGAAAGCCCGGATGACCGCCGATTCCGAAGTACATCTCTTCTGCTCCGTCGTTTTCCACCTCATAGGTGATCCGGAGGGTATCCTCCTTCAGCTCATAAATAATCCGCAGCGTAAACATAAAAGGATAACAGGCGAGCGTCCGCTCATCCGCATCCAGACGCAGCACAAGGCGGACAACCCTGCCGTCCTCCTGACATTCCTCTTCCTGTACCTCGGCCGCCAGCTCCGTGGTGGGCAGAAAGCCGTGGATGGGCATCCGATACGCCTTTCCATGAACCGTACATGTTTCCTTTGTCAGCCTCGCAATATAGGGAAACAGGTTCGGCGCCTTACCGTCCCAGTAGGCGGGATCGCCCTGCCATAAATATTCTTTTCCATCTTTTTTCACTGACTGCAGCTCACCGCCGAGCGAGCTCACCCGCACGGAGAGTGTGCCGTTATCCAGACAATACTCCATCTCTGCCTCGATTCCCGCCGAAAATTCAGGCCCTGATGCGCGCCGCATTTCAGCGTTTCTACATTTGGGGGTAATTGTTCAGAACGGCGCAGCTGTTTTCCCGCCGTCCTGAACTGTTACGTTTCATTGAAAAGGATTATAAAAACGGTTTCCATCATGGAAAGTAATGACCATCGCCACAATCGCAAAGCAGACCACAAAGGCGATTGCCACGTAATCATTTCGGGAAAGCGGTTTTCCCATATACCAGCTCCGGTTCTTCTTCTTTCCGAAGCCGCGCAGCTCCATGGCGTTGCTGACCACATCGATTCTGTCCATACTGGAAAAAATCAGCGGGAAGATGATGCTCGCCATGCTTTTCAGCCGTTTGAGAATGGATGCCTTTGAGGACATCTCGATTCCTCTGGCCTCCTGAGCGTGCCTGATCTTGGTAAAATCAGCCTGTACGTCAGGCACATAGCGCAGGGCGATGGCCATGGCATATCCAACCTTATAGCTGACGCCGAGACGGTTCAGGCTGGCCGCAAATTCACTGGGATTGGTGGTCACCATGAACATCAGCACCACGGGTACTACCGTAAAGTATTTCAGCATGATGTTAATCTCATAGAAAAGCTGCTCCGCCGTCATGCTGTAGCGTCCCGCAATATGAAAAAGCTCCGTTCTCGTGCCGTAGATCGTACAGCCCTCATAGGGAGAAAACAGATAGACAATCACGATATTCATGCACAGAAACAGAAGAATGAACTTGAACACCGTTCCCACCTGCTTCCACTCCGTTTTGGAAACCTTAAAGACAACCAGGCTGAACAGCAGCATGACCACAAGGATTCTGGTATCATAGGTCAGCATGCCCACCACGGACCACAGGATGAAAAACAGCATTTTCGTTACGCCGGACAGCCTGTGAATCCAGGTATCCTTCGGCGCATAGGTAAGCAGTCTAGCCATTTGCCCTCTCCTCTCTCTCAAAATGAATGAACCGCTCCACAAAGCCGGAGGCATCAGAAATGCCGCACTTTACGGCCAGCTCGTACAGGGAAGTTTCTTTCAGATACGCCCTGTCCGCAATCTGACTGTCCGTCAAAACCCTGGCAGGCGCATCGTCTGCAATCAGCCGGCCATCCGCAATGACAATTGCGCGGTCCGCATATTCCAGCATCAGGTGCATGTCGTGGGTGATCATGATGATGGTGATCCCCAGACGTTCGTTGATGTCTTTCAAAAATTCCATAATCTCCGTATAGTGCCGGAAGTCCTGCCCTGCCGTCGGCTCGTCCAGGATCAGCACCCGGGGATTCATCACCAGAATGGAAGCGATGGTCACCCTCTTTTTCTGACCAAAGCTCAGAGCGGAAACCGGCCAGTTCCGGAAAGGGTAGAGGCCGCAGATTTTCAGCGTTTCATGTACCCGCTCTTTGATCTCCTCCTCCGGCACGCCGCGCACCGCAAGCCCCAGCGCCACCTCGTCAAAAATCATGGGCTTGCTGATCATCTGGTTGGGATTCTGCATCACCAGGCCGATAACCTCGCCCCGTTCCTTAATGGAGAGGCCGGAGATATCCTCTCCCTCCAGAAGAATTTTCCCGGAGTTCGGCGTGATGAAGCCACAGATCAGATTGGAAAGTGTGCTCTTTCCCGCGCCGTTCTTTCCCACAATGCTGACCATTTCCCCTTTTTCAATTCTGAAATTGATATCCTGCAGAACCTTCTTTCCAGGGACGTAGGAGAAGCTTACCCCCTCCACCTCGAGCATGGACTCCGTCCGCTGTCTTTCCGGAGGCAGCTCTGCCTTCTGGAACCATCCCTGTACCCTTTCTCTGTAAGGGGCAAGTTCCATCGATTCAATATGCTGCGGCATCGTTTCCGGCTTCACAGTACAGCCTGCATGCTTCAGCGCCGTAATATAGAGAGGTTCCCGGATGCCTTCCTTTTCCAGCACATCCGTGCAGAGCAGCTCATCCGGTTTCATGTCAGCCACGATTTCTCCCTCGCCCACAACCACGATGCGGTCCACGTCACGGTAAAGGGCATCCTCCAGCCTGTGTTCGATGATGAGCACCGTTTTTCCGGTGGTCTTGCTGATCTTATCGATCAGATCGATGGCCCGTTTTCCCGTCGCCGGGTCCAGGTTTGCCAGCGGCTCATCGAACAGCAGAATATCCACATCATCGATCATGACGCCTGCCATGGACACCCGCTGCTTCTGTCCGCCGGAAAGCTCCGTTGGCGCATGATCCAGAAGGAATTTCACATCCACGGTTTCCGCAACCTCATCCACACGCTGAAACAGCTCTTCTTGGGGAACGCAGTCATTCTCCAGCGCAAAAGCGATGTCCTCCGCCACCGTCAGACCGATGAACTGCCCGTCCGTATCCTGCAGCACCGTTCCCACCAGCTTTGACATACCGAAGATTCCTTCCTTTGCCGGATCCTTTCCGCTTACGGTCAGGCTTCCCGTACTCTCTCCGGGGAAAGAAAAAGGAACCAGCCCGTTGATACAGTGCGCCAGGGTTGATTTTCCTGAGCCGGACGGTCCCACAATCAGAACCTTCTCTCCGGCGTTTATGGTCAGATTCACATGCCGCAGGGTCGGTTCCACCTGAGAACGGTATTTAAAAGTATAATCCTTGAATTCGATAATAGGGGTCATTCCTTACCTCACATAAAAAGGACAGCCGGCCCATGATGGGCCGGCCAGATTCTTCGTCCAATCGGACATGCCGCACCGCTTCCGTTTTTACGGATCAGTCCTCCTTGGAAAGGCTGGAGGATTTCGCTCCAATCTTGGAATACGCATACGCCAGCAGAGATCCCAAAACTCCGGCAACCACAATATTTCCCACAAAGGCCAGAACACCCTGGGTAAATACCTTGTTTGCAGGCTCCGCATAAATCAGAATGTCAAGTACAGGCGCAAGTACGATCCACGCAAGTGCATTCGCAATAACCTGAACCACGTTGAACAGAACGATGCTCTTTCCGGTAAATCCGCCTTCCTTAATCGCATACTTCGCAGCGAACAGGCCGACGATGATGCCGAACAGTCCATCCGGGAATACCCAGCTCCACCACACGCTTCCATAGAAAAGCGCATCGCCCAGTGCGTGTCCGATAATTCCGATGGCGCCTCCTACGATAGGGCCGAATACCGCAGAGAAAAAGGTCAGTACCGCTACTCTGGACTGCAGCGCCGTGTTGGGTATGATCATGAACGGAACCTGCACATTCGTCAGAACAACGAACAGAGCGGTTCCAATACCGATCGCAACGACTTCCTTGATGCCAAACTTCAGTTTCATGGTGAGTTTCCTCCTCGTTCCTCATAAATGTATGCCGGGCCGCGAATGCAGATGCACTCCCAGCCTGTCATGTGTAATGCTTCCTATTAACTATATACGATTTCCGTTGATTTTGCAATGCCAAATCAACCGCAGGTTGGATGGATGTGGACGGATGTGCTTTCCGGCATATTTTCCGATTCTATAAAAGATACCTTTCGGCAAGTTTGCCGACCATCCGTGTATCCAGAACATTCCTTTCCGTTTCAAATGTGAGAATCAGCCGTTCTCCGGGATAAATATCATTTTCTTCATATGCCTGTATTTTTCTGACCGCATTCTGTGCATATACCGGATCATCCATCCTCCCATCATGTTCCCAGTATATTTCCTGCCTTGTTCTTCTCGATAAAAAGGTAAAATCCGGATGAACAGTCCCAAACCCTCTCAGCGGTAACGGACACTCATATTTATGACGTAATCTTTTGTGATCCTCCTTATTTGCAACAACCTTTTTTCAGCCAGTTTCAGTATCTTTTCATCATAAGTTTTCTGGGCAAGTTTTTGAATCAGCTCCTTATTGGTCTGAGGAATATAGTCCCCATTTTTCCTTTCCCCAGGTATACAATGATAATATTGAACCCATTTTCTGCTGTTGGACAGACGCAGTGTTCCTCCTGGAACATTTTTTAACTTGTACGGTTATAGACTTCTTTTTTCAGAAAAGATCTGTATTTTTTTCAGTGTTATACGGTTAAAATGAAATTTTAGTGATTTGAAACCGTATTTTCTTTGCACTTTATACGGTTCTATAATAAGCACTGGAATTGTTTCAGATTTGTTTGAAAAAACCCGGAAGCCGAAGCTTCCGGGGCATAAATTCTTTTTGTCTGCCTGCAGGCAACCAACTCCCAAAGAGCTGAAATTATCTCTTGGAGAACTGAGGCGCACGACGTGCAGCCTTGAGACCGTATTTCAATCGTCTGAGCGATGATTTTCCTTGATATTCCGGGCTTTTTTGAG
>UQVK01000062.1 GCA_900544445.1 uncultured Lachnospiraceae bacterium | reverse complement strand
GAGGGCGGGATGCGGCTTCGCCTGTCCCGCCGGGAAGGGGAGGGGAAGCTGCATCCTCCACCCCGCCGGGCACGCTCGACTGCGCTTCGCTTCGTCTCGCTTTGCGGCTGTCGCCGCATAGCCGGAAGTCAGGCAGCGCCGGCCGGTAAGCCGCCTGCGGCGGTTTCCCGCCGGGCTGTCTGTCTTCCGGCTGCCCGGCTCGTAGCTTTTAAAAGTTGAAGTACAAAAAACTGCTCACTCCGGACAGTGACAGAACACACCACAGGAACAAAAACGCTGTCAGGAGGGCGTTCCATGCGCGGGGGCGGAAGCGTTCGGCGCATTGTCCGGCGTTGGGAGCGAGGAAGATGACGAGCAGGGTTGCCAGGGTGATGATGGCCGGAAGGTAAAGGCTGCTGTAGGGAAGGGTGTCCAGGCGAAGGAGTTTGATGACGTACCAGAACTCGTCCAGGTTGAAGCCTTCCAGGAAGGAGGCTGCAGGAAGGGCAATGCCTCCGGTAAACAGTCTGCGGAATACGGCGAAGGCCTGAGTCATGGTCTCGGAGCGGAAGAAGACGCAGGCGAAGCTGTAATAGCAGAAGGTGAACAGGGTTCCCGCCGCCATGGTCAGGCGGTGTGGGAATCGCAGGGCTGCGGCTGTACCGGACCTGGGATGGTCCTTCCGGTAGAGCTGGCAGGCGCGGGTGATAATGTAAAGAACGCCCTGGGCCGCTCCCCAGGTCACGAAGGTCCAGCCTGCGCCGTGCCAGATTCCGCTCAGCAGGAAAATGAGGATGAGGTTCGCATACATACGGGGCCTTCCCTTCCTGTTTCCGCCGAGCGGGATGTATACATACTGACGGAAAAAGCGGCTCAGAGTGATGTGCCACCTTCTCCAGAAATCGATGATATTAACCGCCTTATAGGGGGAATTGAAGTTCACGGGGATCTCCATACCGAACAGCCACGCCAGGCCGCGGGCCATGTCACAGTAGCCGCTGAAATCAAAATAGAGCTGGATGGAGTAAAAGAAAACGAGCAGCAGGCTGTCCACAGAGGACAGGGCCGGGATATTGGAATATCCCCAGTCCACCGCCAGACCGAAGGTATCCGCCACAAGGACCTTTTTCACCATTCCTAAGGTAAACAGATATATACCGGCAGTGAATTTTTCCAGATCCAGCCTCTTCCTTCCGATCTGCGCGAACTGAGGCAGCATCTCGCTCTGGCTCACGATGGGGCCTGCGATCAGCTGGGGGAAAAAGGAAACGAACAGCGCGTAGTCCAGAAAGGAACAGTTCTTCACCTCGCCCCGGTACGCATCCACCACAAAGCCGATCTGCTGGAAGGTGAAAAAGCTGATTCCCAGAGGGAGCAGAATGCCCTTCAGCACAAAGGAGGTGCCAAAAGCCGCGTTCACGTTTTCCACAAAAAAATCATAATATTTAAAATAGAACAGCACGGCCAGATTGGCCGCCACTCCGAAAATCATCACGGGCCTGCGCCATTTTGGAGCTTTTTTCCCCGCCAGCTCCATCCTTGCGAAAATCACGTAGTTAAACAGAATACTGCATATCATGATCAGCAGATAGCTGGGATTAAAGTATCCGTAAAACCACAACGAAAAGCCTGTCAGCCACAGTCTGGCAGGCACGCTTTTTCCCCAGTGTGCAAACAGATAAAAACCTCCGAGGCAGAGGGGAAGAAACAGAAAGATAAATATATAGGAATTAAACAGCATGGGTCCGCTCCAAATATGATTTTCTAAAAAGTGCCGCCCGATACGGCCTTTTTCAGTTTAGACCATCTGCCTTCTTTTGACAAGCAGGAAATTGTAAAGCAACAGAATCAGGCTGATGTAAAACAGGGGCATGTTATAAATGGTATATCTGGTCTGGCAGAAAATCACCAGGGAAACCAGCCCCACGTTGCACAGGATGGACAGAAGCGTAAGGCCCGCCACTTCGGAAATCTGCCCTGATGTGCAGCCCCCGCTCTCCTTCCCGCTCTTCCCATTCCCCGTATCCGAATGCCTCTTTTCATGGATGAGGGTCCACGCAAGCAGCGCCAGGTAGAGCAGATAGACCGCCAGGCTGTACCAGTTCAGAATCCGGTTTCGCTGGGCCACGGTGGTGATCAGGCCGGAGAGGAAATTATCCAGGAAGGAACCCAGGATTTTCCCAAGATTATGGGGAATGACGGACCGGTTGATCACGCCCATGACCTGATCCGCATGCTCGCTTAAGAATACCGTCCCGTCTCCGTAATTTTCCTGCACAAAAGTATTCACCGCGGGCCACATGGTATCGATCTGGATGCAGTCATAGGAATCCCCGAAATGGCTCACCCGGTTCAGCCAGCCCTCTCCCGCGCTGTGTTTCAGATACCCTGCCCCGTCACAGATGTCATAGATTTCCAGAAACAGCTCCCGGATCTTTTCATCTTCAATGTACTGCGCATCACTGCGCTCCGCTGTATAAAAGGCCATCGTGGTCAGAAAGCGTCCGTCGCTGGAGTGAGTGACCGCTTCTCCCCGTACCACGTAGTTGTAGCCCAGATCCAGCAGCGTGCTGGCTCCCATGACCAGAAGCGCACAGCCGAGCAGCAGTCCCGCCCCCCGCAGCGGTTTTTTCTTTCGGATAAAAACGATCAGGATGCACACCGCCAGCATGGCGAGGGAAATCAGCATCTGCTTTCTGGCGGAAATCATCAGAAACGAGAGCGCGCAGCACAGCGCCAGGCTCTTTTTCGACTCCGTCCAAAAATATTCCAGCAGGAAGCGGAAAAACAACAGGTACAGAGGGATCGCGATGCCCTCCGTCAGAATGCTGTTGGAGTACATGGAGCCCCGTTTCGCCGCAAAACGGCACAGCAGGGAAACCGCAAGCGGCATGCCAAGCAGGGCCAGCGCCACAACCTTCGGAAAGCCGATCTTTTTCCACAGGTAATTTACCAGGCTCCAGGCCGAAAACGCCGCAAGAAGGCTCTGCAGGAAGGCCGCCGCCGTCAGATAAAAATCCTCCGGCAGAATCCCCTCTGGAAAGAGGGAAAAAAATGCCCGCAGTCCCGCCAGGAACATGCAGTACAGCGGCTCCCTGGAAATATCCATATTGATATAGCTGGGGGAGTCTACGCAGATCACCGCGCCGTCATAGAAGGCAAAAAACAGATAAAACAGGAGGCACAGGCCCAGCATGAGCGCCGAAAAGGCCGTCCGGCTGTCTTTCCGGAACCAAAGGGTTGGCTGTTTCATGATTTTGAAATCTTCCTTTCTTTTCTTCTCCCTCTATTTCCCCCCATAAAAAGCTTATCTGACGGCCTGCCTGATCCGGTACAGCTCCGCCAGCTCTCCCGGATTCTGCGACTGAAAACGGATGGTAAGCTCCGCCTTCCCGGAAACGCCGTTCAGCATTCCCCGGATCCGGGTCAGTCCGCCCTTCTGCATCTGATCTTCCTGCGTCGGCGCAAAGGCGATCTCCGCCTTTTTTTCTCCATTCACAAGAATGACCGCCGTGCCATCCTGAAGTGCGCGGATTTCCAGCTCGATTTCCCGGTGCTGCGCCTCTGTGCCATAGTCAAAATACCGATAGGAAACGCTGCACCCCGAGGTGATGTTCACCATGGGAAAGCCGCCCTCTTTTTCCGTAAAATACGCGCCGCCGAGCACCTGACAGCCATAGGCCGCATCCAGCTGCTCTCCGGGATCCAGCGCATCCGCGAAACCAGTGGAGGTCATCTGCGCCTGCGCGATCACCGCATTTTTTTCATCCACACAGATCCGCTCCACCCGGGCCCGCCTGTTGTATTTCCGGTTGCCTGAGGAGCCGTGGTAGAACACATACCACTGGTCTTTGATCTTGATGATGGAACCGTGGTTGTTCCACGTGCTGGGATCCACGCCCGTATTGTCAATGATGGTTCCTCTGTATTCATAAGGGCCGTATACGTTTTTGCTCACCGCATAATCCAGTTTCGTGGGCGCGCCGCCCCGGTTCGGATATTCCTTCGTGTATTCGCTGGCATAGACCAGGCAGTAGGTGTCCCCGATTTTTCGTAAGGAGGAACCCTCATGGAAGCCCTGACAGCCGTCTTCATGGGAAATCAGTGCCTCCGCGTAGGTGGTTTCATCCAGGGTATACATATCGTCCTTCAGCTTCGCCATATGGCAGTTTCCCTGGCCCCAGGTATAATAATAGTCCTCCCCGTCCTTCAGGACGGAAGGATCGATTCCGGAAATGGGTTCCCCGTTCATGAGGATCTGCCTGGCGTCCGTGAAGGGGCCGTAGGGCTTCCGGCTTTTCGCCACTCCCTCCGTACCGTCCGAAAGGCAGAAATACAGGTAATACCAGCCGTCCCGTTCCACCACGTCAGGCGCCCACAGCAGGCCGTCCGACCAGGGCACCCCGTCCATGATCCCTTCGTCTGCGTACTCATCCGTAGAAGCCAGCGCCGGCCCATGGTCCGTCCAGTGCTGCAGATCCCTGGCATCCGCAGAATATACATGATACTTGTGACAGCAGTATTCCCCTCCGAACACATCCTTTGAGCCATACAGGTACACCCTTCCGTCGAACACCTTCGGCTCCCCGTCCGGAATATAGATATCCAGCGGCAGAAAGGGATTGTGAAATCCTGTCGCATATATTTTTTCCATAAAAACCTCCTGTAATCACACTCTCTCCTATTAGAAATAACATTATAATTGATTCGTGTCAATTACGAATGTATAATAGAATCTGGATGTCCGCTCCATACGCGGACGAACGGCAATACAAAGGATGCCGCCTCTTTCTTCCCATCCGGCGGCGCAAAGGAGAAATGCAATGAAATACGACTTTACTTCCATCATCGACAGAACCGGAAAGGACGCCATCGCGGTGGACCTCATCCCGTTTCCGGACGCCTCCGTTCAGGAGGGCTTTTCCAAAATTCCCATGTGGGTTGCCGACATGAACTTCGCCACGGCTCCCACCATCCAGGAGGCCGTCATCGAGCGGACGAAGCATCCGGCCTTCGGTTATTTTGATCCCACCGACGAATATTACAACAGCATTATTTCCTGGCAGAAGACGCGAAACGGCGTGGAAGGCCTGACAAAAACGGAGATCGGCTATGAAAACGGCGTTCTCGGCTGCGTGGCCTCCGCCCTGCAGGCCTTCACGGCTCCCGGAGAAGCTGTACTCCTGCACTCTCCCACCTACATCGGCTTCACCGGAACGCTGGAAAACAACGGCAGGAAAATCATCCTGAGCGATCTGAAGCAGGATGAAAACGGCGTATGGCGGATGGATTATGAGGATATGGATCAGAAAATCAAAGAAAACCACATCCATTTCGCTATTCTTTGTTCCCCGCACAATCCCACCGGCCATGTATGGGAACGGGAAGAGATCGAGGCAGCCATGGAGGTTTACCGGAAAAACGACTGCGTGGTGATCTCCGACGAGATCTGGTCCGACCTGACGCTTACAGGGCATAAGCACACCCCTACCCAGTCCGTGAGTGAGGATGCGAAAAACAGAACCATCGCCATCTACGCGCCCTCCAAGACCTTCAACCTGGCCGGACTGATCGGTTCCTACCATATTATCTACAATCCGTATCTGAGAGACCGGGTTGTAAAACAGTCCAGCCTCAGCCACTACAACAGCATGAACGTGCTGTCCATGCATGCGCTCATCGGAGCTTACCGTCCGGAGGGCCAGGAATGGCTGGACGAGCTGCGGGAAGTGCTGACGGAAAATGTGGACTACGCATACCATTATATCCTTGAAAATTTCAAAGGGGTGAAGCTTGCGAAGCCGGAAGGAACCTACATGCTCTACCTGGACTGCGAAGAGTGGTGCGCCCGCCGCGGGGTGGGCATGGACGAGCTGATCCGCGCCGGCATCTCCGTCGGCGTCATCTGGCAGGACGGCCGCCCGTTCAACCGTCCGTGGGCCATCCGCATGAATCTGGCCGTGCCGCTTTCTCTGGTAAAGGAAGCCATGAGAAGGCTGGATGAATATGTGTTTAACAAATCCGGCATATAAAATGGATCACGGGCCGTTTTCCCGCTGCCGCTCCGACAGCGGAAGCGCATTGTCCCGACACAGAGAAACCGCCCGTTCCCTTTCGGGAAACGGGCGGTTTCTCTGCCGGTCATTCGACGGCTCCGCTCTTCTCAACCGGTCTTCTTTTTTGTATGTTACGCACAGGATCCTTTTCTCTTTGGAAGGATGCCCTGAAACCGTTCCAGAAGCCGCAGCCTTCCGGAGAAGATTCGGGTGAAATTCTCGCAGTTATACAGCCTCTCCGTCTTCACCCACTCGGGATAAAATTGTTCTTCCTGCTCATTTCCCAGATTTTCAGAAATATTAAGACCAAACGCGATCATATACAACCCTCCCTTTTTGGCCGACATCCGTTCACACAATTCCGGACGGATGCTCTTTCTTTTCTTTTTTCTGATTTTATTATAAACTTTTATGGACTTTCCGCCAATCATCTGATAATCTGAAAATAGAAAGTTTTTTTGTGCTGATAATACAAATTTTCAGAAAATATTGCTCCAGATTTCTTCATTTGAAAAATCTGTGCAGACCGGAGGGAATCTTTCATGGCAATTCGATTCTGGGAAATTTTTGAAGAGACCAGAGGACAGTATCAGCTTCGCCTTCTTGCCGGGAAAAATGGCATGGACAGCGTGGTGAGCTGGGTGCATATGGTGGAGGACGAGACCATCATCAGCCGCTTCGGAGGAACGGAGCTCGCCGTCACCACCGGAATGAAGGCCGGGACAGAAGGATGGCTTCTGCGGCTCGTCACCGCCATGAAAAAAGCGGGATGCACCGGAATCATCGTCAATACCGGCCGCTATCTTGCCGCCGTACCGCGGCAGGTCGTCGCCTGGTGTGAGCAGCACGACTTTCCCCTTCTGGAAATGCCCTGGGAAATCTCCGTCACCCGGCTCATCCAGGACTACTGCATGCGCATCATGCAGCAGACCCATCGTGAAGAACAGACCGGCGCGCTGTTTGCACGCCTGCTTCTCGGGAAAGAGGTTCCGGAAGATTTTTTCGAAGAAATCGGAAGCCGTTTTCACCTGGAAGGAACCTTCCGCGTCTTCTGTATGAAGCCCGTTCTCACGCCTGAGGAAAGTGTTCTGTTCCGGCAGGCTGTTCTGAGACTGGAAAACGTATTCGGCCTTTGGAAAAACGGTTCCAAAATCCGTTTTCCCTATTTCCTCCTGGAATTAAATGAAGCATGGATCCTTTCCGTCAACGATCTTCCGGAACAGGATGTAGCGGAACTGACCCGACAGATCGAGAGTCTGTTTGACGACTTTTTTGCGGATGGCCGTCTGCACCTCGGGATCGGCCCCGCCTGTCAGGATATCCGGAACCTGAAGCTGGCCTTAAGCCGCGCCCGTACCGCTCTGAAGATGGCCTGCCACATGGACCGGAAAATCGTGGATTTCAATCAGATGGGATTCTTCGGTATCCTCTTTTCCTCCTCAGACCCGGAACTCTTAAAAAGCTACGCTGACAGCCTTCTTGCACCGCTTGACGCATACGACAGCCGTCATGGGGCCTCCGCACAGCCAGATTCGGCAGAATCCGCTGAGGACCTCTCCACTTCCTCCCTTCGCTGCGGCAGCGGCTATGCCGCCACCCTACGCGCCTATATAGAAAATGACCGCAGCCTGGTCAAAACGGCCGCGGCCACTTTCACTCACAGAAATACCGTCAATTACCGCATTCAGAATATGAAGCGGCTGCTTGGAAGCGAACTGCGCACACCTGCGGAGCTGTTTCCCTATCAGATTGCATTCCGGATACGGGATATGGGGCTGTGAACTCTTCCGAGAGGACGCAGCCTGCACGTACCCCAGGCCGCGCCGCGTCCATTTTATTCCGGCAGCAATTCCACCCACTCCACCTCCATACCGGGCATTTTGGTGTTCTGCAGCGTCAGCTCGTATACGCCGGGTTCCAGAAGCACGGCGCCCATGTCGCGGACCACGCTTTTTCCGTCCGTACCGCTGACCTGAGGCGTGGCAAACCGGATACCGTTTAAAAGCAGGTTGCAGGCCGACTGAGCTCTGGTATCTTTGTTGTCGAATTTCATGCATACGCGTACCGTCCAGAGGCGTGGCTGTCCGGGAAGCGGTGAAACGCTGTCTTCTTTTCCAGCCAGCACACGAAAGCGTATGCCCGTCTCAGAGGGCCGCACCAGACGGAAGGAACCGTCTGCAGCTGGCAGTGCCATACCGTGCGGCGCATTGGACCTTTCGCAGTCTCCGACGGCCATTTCTCCGTCAACGGCCAGGTCAGGTATCCGGTCCGGCTCCCCGGCCTCTTTGCTCACAAACCGATCCATCACCGGCGCATTCATCAGAAAACGGCAGATGTTCATCGCGCACCTCTGCAGCTCGCCCAGGGTCAGCCTGTCGCTTTCCAGCGCCTCCAGCGTATTGTCCTGCATGGGATTTCTTTCCGCCGCCAGATTGTCCACCACCATATAAAGATCGTTCTGCGCCCGGACCATGGCAGCTGTGTTGGAGGGACTTTCCTTTCCTCCATCCACGCAGTCATTCATGGTGGACCACCAGTCCGTCATCACGATTCCCTTAAATCCCCATTCTCCGCGCAGAATCGTGGTGTTCAGATCATAGTTGGAAGCGCACCAGTGCCCGTTAATGGGATTATAGGCGGTCATGACGCTGTCCGCCCCTCCTTCCTTCACGGCGATTTCAAAGCCTCTCAGATACAGTTCCCTCAACGCACGCTCCGAAACCAGGGCATTCACCTTATTCCGCTCCGTTTCCTGACTGTTACAGGCAAAATGCTTGATGGTGGCATGGGAGCCCCCTCGTTTGATTCCACGCACATTGGCCGCCGCTATTTTTCCGGTCAGAAGAGGGTCCTCGGAAAAATACTCAAAGTTCCTTCCGTTTAAAGGATTGCGGTGGAGATTCAGTCCGGGACCAAGCAGCGTATCAATCTCGTTGCGCACCAGTTCCCGTCCCTCCATCACATACAGTTCCTCCACCAGCTTTTCATCAAAGGTACAGGCAAGTAGCGTCCCGATGGGAACCTGCGTGGCCTGCGCGCCGACGTCCATGCGGATGCCGGAAGGGCCGTCGGAAGCAGCGGCCACCGGAATGCCGTAATCCTTCTGCAGGGATTCGGTCAGGCCGCCGAAGCAGGAAGCCACGCCGGGCGTCACTCTGGGAGAGCACATTCCTTCGCCCCTCACCATGACAGAAAGCTCCTCTGCGGAAAGCTGGGCCACAAAGTTCTCCAGGGAAGTGCTGCCTTCCCGCACATCCTGCAGCAGGATTCCCTGATTTCCGGTCTGCGTCAGAGCCCCGGGCAGCCGGTCTCTGATCCGTTCCCTTAAGGATACGGCTGCTTCGGGAACCCTTTGTCTTGCCTGCTCATATGTGCCGTCCGCTTTTCTGTTTCCCGGCACAAGGCGGATAAATCCTTTCTGCGGCGCACAGGCTTCCTCCAGCTGCTTCACCACACGGAGCACGGGAATCCGAAGGCCATCCTCCGTTCTTTCGTTCTCCGGCACGCCGCCTTCTTCCGTAACCGGCACGCGTACCAGATCCCTGCTGCTGTTTCCCACAAAGATTTCATACGTTCCTTCCTCCAGCACATAGCAGGAGCGGTTTCCCGTATAGCCTCCGTCATCATAGGCCGCCATCGCAGCGACGGGAAAAGAAAGGGTCAGCGCTTCCTCCTCTCCCGGATTCAGAATCCCGGTCTTTACGAAGGCGGCAAGCTCTCTTGCCGGCCGTCCCAGTTTTCCCTGGGGTGCGCTGTAATAAACCTGAACCACTTCCTTTCCCGCATAACGGCTTCCCGTATTGCGGACGCGGACCGGGAGCTCAATCCGGTCATTTCTGACCCGTGCGCAGCCGGGCTCTATGGAGAATGTGGTATAGGACAGGCCGAAGCCAAAGGGGAACCGCACCTTTTCGGGCGCAAAGGTCTCAAAATAGCGGTAACCCACATAAATGTCTTCCTGGTAGACATTCTCCCTCAAACCGCCATGATTTGCGGTGGACGGGTAATCTTCGATACCTCCTGCAATCGTATCTGCCAGCTTGCCGCAGGGCGTCATGTGTCCGCTGATCACATCCGCTGCCGCACGGCCTCCCTCCTGTCCGCCGTGCCACACATAGAGCACCGCTGTAATCGGATTCTCCAGAGGCAGATCCAGAAACCCCATATCAATGATACAGGAAACATTCAGAATTACCGCCGTCTTCCGGAAATATTTTGTCACCGTCCGAAGGAGACGCTCCTCCTCTTCACTCAGCCGGAATCCCCCCGGAAGATCCGCGTAATCCTTCGCCTCTCCGGCCGTGCGTCCGATCACGACAAGCGCCTTGTCCGCCCGTCCGGCCGCTGCGGCCGCCAGCTCATCAGACACCTCCATCTCCTTCTGGCTCCAGGGTTCTCCGGCCCAGACTCCCCCGCCATCGTCAAACGGATTCTCCCGGATCCATTCCTCATACACCGCCGCGAGCGCCTCGTCCACCTGCAGATTATCGCACTCCCGCAGGCTGTCCAGCAGGTTGGTCGTATAGGGTGCGTTCACCGCGCCGCCCGACCCGGTCCCGCTCCGATAGTAATCCTTCTGAATCCGCCCGAACACGGCAACCCGCTCTCCGTTCGTCACCGGAAGCGTTTCCTCCTCGTTTTTCAACAGCACTGCTCCCTGCGCCGCTGCACTGCGGCACAGTTCCGCAAATCCCTCCAGTGGTATTCCGATCTTTTTTCTGCCCATAATTCCCTCCTGTTTCCCTTTCCGTGATAAAAATAACCGCCAAACGACACTTTTCAGAAAATGTGTTTGATTTCCTCTTTTTTTAGGCCGTACTTCCTGCAAAAAAACGCAAGATCCTCTTCTCCCGCAATCAGCATGATCTCCTGAAACTTCCCTCCGGCGTCCAGGAAACCCGCAACCGTTTCCCCTGTACAGATACTGCTTTTCATGGCAGGCTGCTGCCCGTCCCAGGCGTGATCCTCCTGCTCATTTTTCCTTCGAAACAGCTTCATTTTTTCCTCCATGCCGAAGCGATACGCTGAGGCCGCGAGGAGAAATCACGCAGGTGATTTCTCCTCTGCGATCACAGCAGTTTTGTGCTTCGGAGCAAAACTGCCGATTGAACAATAAGCCATCGGGCTTATTGTTCAATCTTCCTCCTTCGACAGTATTTTTACCATTATATAATATTTCTCGCGGAAACGGAACCTTCACCGGAAAATCGGAGCTGTAAATCGTAACCTCAGACAAAAAGAGCGTTTACACGCCCTTTTATCTCCATAACCATATATGTGTTTTTTCATCGAAAGCGATAGCCGAGAAAGCCGCAGCCCCGCGCGTTATTTTCCCCAACGCCCGTTCCCAGCGCCATATAAAGCAGTTCCTGCGCCATATCGTTGCAGGCCGCTGTCAGATTCACCTTATCTCCGAGCAGAGCGATATCGTTCTGCAGTACCCGCACCGGTTTTCTGTTGATAAATTCAATGTTTCGGAACAGGGAAAAATTATCGGACAGATTTGCCTGATGAAAAAAGTTGTATTTTCTGATCAGATTTGTTTTCAGCCGTTCTTCATATTCATCCACCTGCATCTGATTGCGCCAGTACCCATGCCGTGTCTTCACCACCACCGGTGTCAATGTATGCACGCGCTCCAGAAAGCATCTGGGAATCAGCCGCAGTTCTCCTCCGAGTATCTGGAGACAGTCGCTTCCGCAAAACGGGAGAACGCTGCTGAAAAATTCGGCCAGTTCCTGACTGATGGTTCTGATGCGGACCGTATAGATTTTTCCGACACAGTAAATATGTTCCGCCTCCAGCGGATATGGCTGATCAAAGGTATACGGACGAAATGGATACCGCCAGGACATCTCTTTCCAAAAGGATTCCGTCCTCTGCAGCGCGGCGTCCAGCAGACGCGCAATTCTCTCCGAAACATTTTCCGAAGGCATTGGAATCAGAAAGCAGATCTGTAACGGAAGTTCAAAAACCAACATGACAAAAGCCCTCCCTCATTCTCTCACAAAAGCAGAGGGCCTCCCCTCGTACCGTAAGATTTCTGTATTGATATCGGACACTCTGTGTTGTGGTTTATTTACGTTCACTTCGTCAATAAGAAAAAAGAAGATCTTATCCCAAAAGCAAAACAGATACACTGTAACCAGATGTAATAGAAATGGAATATGGATATGAACACGATTTATTTTAATACGTGAATCCGTGTCTGTCCACTCTAAAAAATAATTTCGTCCACATGTCTCAGAAAGAATACGGGATGTTTTTTCTCTATTTTCGCCTTTTTCGTTATTTTTACCAAAATCAGAAAATCTTCTGTCAATTTCCCATTGCCTGATGCCCGGAATCAGTTTAAAATAGATTCCGGTAGATCATAATTGTATCGGTATTTGTAAATGAACGCCGCTTTCCAGGCGGCCGCACGAACCGGACGTTCGTGCTGAAACAGGAGGCGGAGAAAACCTGCGGTTTTCTCCTGGAAATTGGACTTACGTCCAATTCCTCCTTAATCTAATGCCGCCATTCGGCGGCAGGAAGGAGAAGAACATATGGAAATTGAGGAAAGACTGCCACTTACGGACGAATATCTGAAAAAGATGGACGCCTACTGGCGGGCCGCCAACTATCTTGGCGCGGCGCAGCTTTATCTGCTGGATAACCCGCTTCTGCGCGAGCCCCTCAAAATGGAACATGTAAAGAAGAAAATCGTAGGACACTGGGGAACCGTTCCCGGTCAGAATTTTATCTATGTCCATTTAAACCGCGTGATCAAAAAATATGACCAGGACATGATCCTGATCTCCGGTCCCGGCCACGGCGGCAATTTCTTCGTGGCAAATACATATCTGGAGGGCACCTACAGCGAGGTGTATCCCAACATCGGAGAGGACATGGACGGCTTGAAGAAGCTGTGCAAGCAGTTCTCCTTCCCGGGCGGCATCTCCAGCCACGTGGCTCCCGAAACCCCCGGCTCCATCAATGAGGGCGGCGAGCTCGGCTATTCCCTGGCCCACTCCTTTGGCGCGGTGTTCGACAATCCCGATCTGGTGGCCGCCTGCATCGTGGGCGACGGCGAGGCGGAAACCGGGCCTTTAGCCACTTCCTGGCAGTGCAACAAATTCCTGAATCCGGAAACGGACGGCGCCGTTCTGCCCATCCTGCACTTAAACGGCTATAAGATCAGCAATCCGACGGTGCTGGCCCGCATCTCCCATGAAGAACTGGAGCATTTCTTCGACGGCTGCGGCTGGAAGCCCTATTTTGTGGAAGGCGATGTTCCCATGGAAATGCACCGCAAAATGGCGGAAGCCCTGGATGCCGCCATGGACGATATCAAGGCCATTCAGAAAAACGCCAGGGAAAACCATGATTCCACCAGACCCAAGTGGCCCATGATCGTGCTGCGCACGCCCAAGGGCTGGACGGGACCGAAAATGGTGGACGGCAAGCAGATCGAAGGCTCCTTCCGCGCCCATCAGGTGCCGATTATGATGGATCAGCCGGAGCATCTGGACATGCTGAGAGACTGGCTGATGAGCTACCATCCGGAAGAGCTTTTTGACGAGAACGGAAAGCTGATCCCTGAGCTGAAAGCTCTGGCTCCTGAGGGAGACAGAAAGATAGGTTCCAACCCCCACGCCAACGGCGGAAAGCTGCTGCGCGACCTGCGCATGCCCGACTTCCGCGATTACGGCATCGATGTGCCCGCTCCCGGCGCGGTGGAAGCCCAGGATATGGTGGAACTGGGCGGCTTTGTCCGGGATATTTTCAAGCTCAACGAGGATGCCCACAACTTCCGCATCTTCGGGCCGGACGAGACCATGTCCAACCGCCTTGGAAAGGTGTTTGAAGAGACAAACCGCGACTGGAACAACGAGCTTCTGGACACGGATGAATTCCTGGCCCATGACGGCCGCGTGATGGACTCCTTCCTCAGTGAGCACATGTGCGAGGGCTGGCTGGAGGGCTATCTTCTCACAGGACGCCACGGCTTCTTCGCCAGCTATGAGGCGTTCATCCGCGTGGTGGATTCCATGTGCGCCCAGCATGCGAAATGGCTCAAGGTCTGCAACCAGCTTCCCTGGAGACAGTCCATCGCCTCCCTGAACCTGATCCTCTCTTCCAACGTGTGGCAGCAGGATCACAACGGCTTCACCCATCAGGATCCCGGCTTCCTGGATCACATTTCCAATAAGAAAGCGGACGTGGTGCGCCTTTATCTTCCGCCGGACACCAACTGCCTGCTTTCCTGCTTCGATCACTGCATCCGCAGCCGGAACTACGTGAACGTGCTGGTGACCAGCAAGCATCCCAGACCTCAGTGGCTGACCATGGAACAGGCCGTCAAGCACTGCACCCAGGGCATCGGCATCTGGGAGTGGGCGAGCAACGACGCCGGGGAAGAGCCGGACATCGTGATGGCCTGCTGCGGCGATACGCCCACCCTGGAAACCCTGGCGGCTGTCACCATCCTGCGGGAAGCTCTGCCGGAGCTGAAGATCCGCGTCATCAACGTGGTGGACCTGATGAAGCTTCAGCCCTCCACCATGCATCCGCACGGCCTGACCGACGCGGATTACAACGCGCTGTTCACAAAGGACAAGCCCATCATCTTCGCCTTCCACGGCTATCCTACGCTCATCCATGAGCTGACCTACTGCCGGGAGAACCGCAACATCCACGTGTTCGGCTATAAGGAAGAGGGCACCATCACCACACCCTTCGACATGCGCGTGCAGAATGAGATCGACCGCTTCAGCCTGGTGAAAAACGCGATCCAGAACCTGCCTCAGCTCGGAAACCGCGGCTCCTATCTGATCCAGAAGATGAACGACAAGCTGGTGGAGCACAAGCAGTATATCCACGAGTACGGCATCGATCTGCCGGAGGTACGCGACTGGAAGTGGCACGTACCGGAAGCAAAATAAAATCTTTTTTTATCCGGAAAGGCGCAGTCATGCAGTACGGCCGCGCCTTTCCGACTGCCTTTTTTTGAGACATCTGTTTTTTGAGGTATCCATGGAACGAATCTTAGTGGTAGAAGACGATCTCGCGCTGAGCGCGGGACTTTTGTTTGAACTGGACAGCGCGGGATACGTCTCCGTTCCCGCCTATAACTGCGCCAAGGCGAGGGCTCTTCTTGCGGACGGCGCATTCTCTCTGATTCTTCTGGACGTGAACCTTCCGGACGGAAACGGCTTTGACCTGTGCCGGGAAATCAAGGCGCAGAATGCAATGCAGCCGGTGATCTTTCTGACCGCAAACGATCTGGAGGAGGATGTGTTAAACGGCTTTGACCTGGGGGCGGAGGACTATGTGACCAAGCCCTTCCGCATGCAGATCCTTCTGAAACGGGTGGAGGTCGCCCTTCGCCGAAGCGGCGGCTCAAACGGGAATCCGAACGCGGCTTCCGATGCGTCGCAGGACGGAAAGGCGGACCGCTGGAGCGACGGCTTTCTTTCCCTGGACTTTTCCTCCCTCACCGCAACCCGCGGAAACGGCTCCCGTTCTCCGGAAACGCTCTCCATCACGCCCAACGAATATAAGCTGCTTCGGGTGCTGACCGAAAACGCGGGGAACATTCTGACCAGACAGCTTCTTCTGGAACGGCTCTGGGACAGCGGCGGAAATTTCGTGGACGATCACACCCTCACCGTGACCATGAACCGGCTGCGCGCCAAAATTGAAGACGAAAATCACGCCTATATCCGCACGGTGCGGGGCATGGGCTATATCTGGACGGGAGGCCGGAAATGAACGAAACGAACGAACAGCCAAAGAAGCGCCCATCGGCCGGTTTCCGGAAGGGCCGCGGCCTTGTCCGTAGCTTCCTTCATAACTCCTCCCTCATTCCCGCTCTTTTTCTTCTGGCCGCAGTCTGTCTCGCGGCCGTTCTTTTGTGGCTTCTGTGGACTTTTGTCCCCAGAGCCCCTGTGCGCTGGGGGATCCTTTCGGCCTGTACCGGCCTCTGCGCCCTTGCCGGGCTGTGGGTTTACAGACAGCGCCGCCAGACCGACCGGTTCGCCGATGAGCTGTGCGAAACCCTGGACGCCCTCCTGTCCGACCAAAGGCCCAGGCTCTCCCATCCCTACGATGATTCCCTGGCCTCCCGGGTGCAGGGAAAGCTGATGCAGTATTATGAATTCGCCAATGAAGGCAGGCTTCAGAGCCGCAGGGACAAGGAAACCATCCAGGGGCTGGTCAGCGACATTTCCCATCAGGTCAAAACGCCCATCGCAAACATCCGGATGTTTGCGGAAATCCTGCAGAAGCATAACCTCTCCGACGAACAGAGGAACACCTTTCTTGCCACCATGACGGAGCAGATCGACAAGCTGGATTTCCTCCTGCAGTCCCTCATCAAAATGTCCCGTCTGGAAACGGGAACCTTCGTTCTTCACATGGCGGAAGGACGGCTGAACGAAACCATCGCCCGCGCCATGAGCACGGTGTGGACGAAGGCCGAACAGAAGGGCATCTGCCTGTCGGCGGACTGCGCAGACGATGTCAGCGTACAGCACGATCCCAGATGGACCGCAGAAGCCCTGGGAAACATTCTGGACAACGCGGTCAAATACACGCCGGAGGGCGGAAGCGTCTCCGTCTCGGTACGTCCCTGGCAGTTTTATACCCGCATCGACATCACGGACACCGGAATCGGCATTTCGGAAGAACACTACCACGATGTGTTCCGGCGCTTCTACCGCGGCGAGGAAGCCGCCGCCATGGAAGGCGTTGGTCTTGGTCTGTATCTGGCGAACGGCATCATCACCCGCCAGAAGGGCTACATCAGCGTGGCTTCAAAGGTTGGAAAGGGAACCACCTTTTCCATTTATCTGCTCAGCTGAAAGAGGGAACTATGAACATCGTAACCATTCAAAACCTGAAAAAATATTACGGAAAAGGGGAAGGTCAGGTCAAAGCCCTGGACGGCATCGACCTTTCCATTGAAAAGGGGAAATTCACCGCCATCATCGGCGCCTCCGGTTCGGGAAAAACCACCCTGCTAAACATGATCGGCGCGCTGGACAGGCCCGACGAGGGGGAGGTTATCGTGGACGGCGTCCGGCTTTCCGGCATGAAGGAAAAGGAACTGGCGGTGTTCCGCCGCAGCAAGGTGGGCTTCGTCTACCAGAATTTCAATCTGGTTCCCACGCTGACGGTGCAGGAAAACATCCTCTTCCCCTTAAGTCTGTCCGGCAATACGCCGGATATGGCTTTCTTTCAGGAAATCACGCAGACCCTCGGCCTTTCCGAACGGCTGGACGCTTTCCCGGAGCAGCTTTCCGGCGGCGGGCAGCAGCGGGCGGCCATCGCCAGGGCGCTCATCATGCGGCCTGCGCTGATCCTCGCCGACGAGCCCACGGGAAATCTGGATTCCAGAAACGGCCAGAACGTGCTCGGCCTTCTGAAGCTTTCCGTGGAAACCTGGCACCAGACGCTCATCATGATCACGCACAATCTGGAACTGGCGCAGATGGCCGACCGGGTGGTCCGGATCGAGGACGGACGCATTCTGGGATAATGGCATTTGCCTCTCGCCGGATGCCGCCCCAAAAGGACGGCGTATTCCAGAATTATAACGGCCGCCATCAGCGGCAGAAACGAGGATTTACATGCTTGCAAACAACAATCTGAAAATCTGCCGGAAGCTGGTGCGGCGGGATTTTTCTTTTCATAAAACCAAAAATTTCATTCTGATTCTCGCCGCCGCCCTGGTGACGGCGCTGTATTCCTTTGTGTTTCTTCTGGGGAGCGCGGTGGAGGGGGCCTTTCTTCTGAATTATCAGTACACCTACGGCTCCACCAGCCATATTCTCTATATCGGACTGACGGAGCATCAGGCGGAGCGGATTGCCGAAAATGCGGATGTAAAAAGCGTCGTCCACCTCAGCAGCCTGGGGCAGCTTACAGATCCGCAGATCGGCCAGCGTTCCGTAAAGCTTGCCGTCACCGACCGGGACTATGCGCAGACCATCCTTTCCGTGCCCACCACGGGACGGCTTCCCGAACAGGCGGATGAAATCGCACTGGATGAGTTCACCATGGATTCCCTTGGCATTCCTCATGAACTGGACGCTGACCTCCGCCTTCTGTGGACCGACTCCGAGGGAAAGGAGCACACCTCCGACTTCACGCTCTGCGGCTGGTGGGAAAGCCCCACCAACTTCACCGAATCCTGTGCCTGGATCACAAAGGAGGCCGCAGAAGGACTCCTCCCCGGCTACGACGATGCATATGCTTCCAATATCACACTGGGCGTTACCCTCTGGCAGCCCGGAAATCTGGAGGAACAGGCCGAACAGATCCTGAAGGATCAGGGCATCTCCGGCGTATCCTACACCACCAATCTGGCCTATAACGAGGCCAGGCGGGATCAGGCAGCCGGACAGTCCCGTCCCTATTACACGCCTGCGCTCCTGGTGCTGGTGTGCGGCTTTCTGATGATTTTCGGTATCGTCCATGTGGCTTCGGACCGGGATATTCTGTTCTTTGCCGGTCTGAAGGCGCAGGGAATGACGCCGCGCCAGATCCGGTATTTTCT
The DNA here is from genome assembly GCA_900544445.1 of uncultured Lachnospiraceae bacterium. Lineage (GTDB taxonomy): Bacteria > Bacillota > Clostridia > Lachnospirales > Lachnospiraceae > Eisenbergiella > Eisenbergiella intestinigallinarum. Next base: position 4,466 of record UQVK01000062.1, on the reverse strand, counting down.
GCTTGCAAAAGGCGGTCTCATCACGCTGCTCGGACTGATTCCCGGCTGGCTGACCGGCTTTCTTCTGGATGTTCTCATCACCGAACGGGTCATCATCGGAATGGAGGAGCATCCTGCCCTTTATTTTCTGAACTGGCCTCCCTTTGCGCTGGCTGCCGTCTGTACCCTGGGCACGGTTCTGCTCTCCTATCTTCTGCCTGCACTGCGCCTGTCACACAGGCTTCCGGCTCTTCTGTTCCGGGAACAGGCAGGCTCAGGCAAAAAGGGCAGAGGCTGTCCGGATGGAAGGATGACCCTGCTCCGCCTTGCCCTGCGCACGCTGCGAAGGAGCCGGGGCCGCATGGTTCTGTCCGCAGGCGTCCTGCTGCTTGCCACCCTGCTTCTGTCCTATCTCTGGCTGATCTTTCTCGGCCTGCAGGAGGATGTTTATCTGTCCGCCCTGTCCCCCTGGGACTATTCCATCACCGACGGCTCGGCCGCTCTGTCCCTTCAGATTTACAATCAGGACAGCCATGCCCTCACAGAGGAAGCCGTACAGGCGTTTCGATCACGTCCTGAAACCACCTCCGTCAGCGCCCTGAAAACCAGGGAGGTTCCCATGACTGCCTCCGCCGAACTGCAAAAGCGGCTGACGGACTTCTATAATCAGCCTTATGACGAAAGCCGGTCCCTCCGGGATACCCAGGCCGCCTTTCCGGAATGGGGCAAAGGACTGGACCGTCTGGAACAGACCGGAGAATATACGGCCCTCATCATCGGCCTGGAGGGAGTCTATCTGGACTACCTGCTGGAATACTGCCCCTTCACCAGCGGAAGCTTTGATGAGGAGCAGTTCCTGTCCGGCGGCTTCGTGATCACAGGCGGCGCATACCATGAAGGCGTTTCCGCGCCAATGGCAGGAGAAACCGTCACGCTGGCAGACCGGACCTTTACGGTGATGGGCTCCGTGATGCACGACGACGCCTACATCAGCGGCTCAGACAGCCCGGCGGCAGCCTTTTCCATCGCCTATATCGTTCCCCTCTCCGTCTTCGATGCCCTTTTCCCCGGACAGGGCATCCGGCAGATCGCGGTGAACATCGACCATTCCGCCCAGGATTCCTTTGAAACCTGGCTGGACGGCTGGTCCCAAAGCCTGAAATACGGAGCGGGCATCAGCCGGCGCAGCGAGTATCAGGAATACTTCAGAAACGCCCGTCTGAACACGGTCCTTCCCCAGCTGATCGTCGGCGCTGTGCTGATGGGCATCGCCCTTTTGAATCTCTGCAACCTGCTGGCCGCAAAGGCCGTCAGCAGGAAACAGGAATTTGCCGTATACGAAAGCCTGGGCATGACCGGCCGCCAGCTCACCTGCCTGCTGGCCCTGGAGGGCCTCCTTTACGCTGCCCTGTGCTTCCTCGTCGTGGGGCCTCCCACCCTCCTGTTTACCTGCTTCGTCATGCCGGATGTGGTCAATAACTACTCCTGGGCGTCGGCTTATACCTTCTCCCTCGCCCCGTTATGCATCATCCTGCCCGTCATCCTGCTTCTCTCCCTCGCGGTGCCCCTTCTTTGCCTGCATTTCCTGCGGAAAGGGAGTATCAGGCAGAGGATGCGGACCTCCGAATAGGCAGAGGACTGCGAAAAAGCATACCTGAATGCAAAACAGGGCATGATTCTCCTCATGAAGCCAGTTTCACAAAAGTCATTGATTATTTCGGCATGTTTGTTAAAATAAAGGGGTATGTTAAGAGGGTATGTTAAGAGGGTATGTTATAAGGGCTATCAAGCTCATGTGCATATCCAGAGAGGAGACAGACAATGTCATTACCAATCAATATATCTGACCTAATCAATCGTCGGGTGGTAGAAAATGCCCGTGTGGAATACAAAGGAGACTGGAATCCGGAGCCCATCCTACACTCTATCTGTGCTTTTGCCAATGACATTGATAACTGGGGCGGCGGCTACATCATCATTGGAATCAATGAGGAAGATGGTATGCCAAAGTTTCCCATTCAGGGACTTGAAAAAAGTTCCGTTGATCGCATTAACAAGGAATTGCTGCAAAAATGCAATCTGCTTGAGCCGAGGTACATTCCAATCGTGGAACAGACTACATTTGACGGCAAAGAGATCGTAGTTCTGTGGGTGCCGGGCGGCCCTGACAGGCCATATAAGTGTCCGGTAGCATTTCCCACGGAAAAATCAAAGAAATCGGAAAAGGCATACTATATTCGTAAGATGTCCAACAGCATCCGTGCCAATGCTCTGGAGGAAAAGGAACTGATCATGCTGTCGGGCAGTCAGCCATTCGACGACCGCCCAAACCTGATGGCCAAAGTAGAAGATTTGAAATCCAGCTTGATCTCTGAGTTTCTGCATACCGTGGGCAGCGATCTTCACACCGCATCACTGCGCAGACCTGTTGAAGAAATTGCTACTTCCATGCGGCTTATCGGCGGCCCCTCTGAGATGCGGCGTCCACTGAATGTAGGCCTGATGTTCTTTAACGAACAGCCGGACTCCTTCTTTCCCTATGCCCGCATTGAGGTTGTGGACAAACCGGATCCCACCGGCATCGGTATGACGGAAAAGATATTCACCGGACCGTTGGATCGTCAGCTACGAGACGCACTGAGCTATATTAAAAACTATATCATTAAAGAAAAGGTAACGAAGATATCTGGACAGGCAGAAGCGGTGCGGATATACAATTATCCCTATGATGCAGTGGAAGAGACCCTGTCCAATGCCATCTACCATAAGTCATATCAGATCGGGGAACCGATCGTGGTCTCGGTCACACCAGATCGCATGGAGATCACCAGCCTGCCGGGGCCAGACCGGACGATCTCTGATGAGGATATTCAGAATCGGCGTATGATCTCCAGACGATATCGTAACCGACGTATCGGTGATTTTCTAAAGGAGTTGAGGCTGGTAGAAGGACGCAACACCGGTATTCCCACGATTCTGCGGGCAATGGAAAATAACGGTTCCCAGCCCCCGGTTTTTGAAACGGATGCAGAACGGACCTACTTCACCGTAATCCTGCCAGTTCACGATACATTCCTTCATGCTGCAGAACAGGAAGTACCAATGCCATCCAGGTCCAAATCCCGAAAAAGCATTGAAGAAATCAAGGAACTGATTGTTGCTACTCTGGACAGAATCGGAAATCTTTCAACTTCTGAATTGGCTGCGGAAATGAACTACACCAAAGTAACTGCTGCTGTAAGCAAGGCCATTAAGGAATTGATGGCCGAGGGAAAAGTAGTGTACTCTGATCCAGATCATCCCCGTTCTCCGAATCAGAAAATCTGTCTCGTGGAGAATGAAATGAAAGATTAAGTCCTGCACACCAGACAGCCCGCCTTCCGGCGGGCTGTTGTTCTGGTATGAAAATCACTCCCCTGAAAAATCAATCTCATATCTTTTCCCATGTGACAAAAGAACGCCGTCCGAAAGGCGCACGCAGAGGATGCAGGTGTTTTCATCCGTAAAATCATTGTGCCCGTTGTCAATCCAGGCGACGAATGCCTTTCTCAGCTTTTCCGCGAGATCCCGGTTCTCCTGTTTTCCGAAATATCCCAGATTGATTCCCGTCCCATGCGCCGTAAACCAGTCTCCGGCGATTGCCGCGGCCGGATTTTTTTCCAGCTGCTTCATCTTCCCGGAAAGGGCATAAGTGATGATGTAAAACGCCCCATCCTCATAAAAGGCGTTCACATACCGGACATGAGGAATGCCGTTCTCCGTGGTCGCTAAGGCGATCACCGTATCCTTTCCGAAGCGCTCTGCCATGATCTGTTCTGTTTCCTGAGTCAGTTTTTCCATGCTCTTTTTCCCTCCTGTTACAAAATTGTACCATAAAAGTACCTTGCCCGTAACACTGGCATGATATCTTCTTTACAGAAACAACGAGCGACACACTTTGCGATTCGTGCCAAAGGAGGTAACCATGAACAGCGACATCATTCTACAGGCCCGGGGCCTGAAAAAATATTACGGCAGGGGAGAAACGGAGGTCCGCGCCCTGGACAATGTGGATCTGGACATCGAACGGGGGAAGTTCACCGCCATCATCGGCACCTCCGGCTCCGGAAAATCCACCCTGTTAAACATGCTGGGAGGCCTGGATGTGCCGAGCGCAGGCAGCATCCTGGTGGATCATACGGAGCTTGCGAAGCTGAACAGCGAAGAAGCCACTGTGTTCCGGCGCAAGCAGATCGGCTTCGTGTTCCAGAACTATAATCTGGTGCCGGTCTTGAGCGTCTGGGAAAACATCATTCTTCCCATCTCTCTCGATGGCCGCAGACCGGACCGGAAATTCATCATGAAAATCGTCCAGCTTCTCGGTCTGAAGAAAAAACTGGACAGCCTGCCGAACCAGCTTTCCGGCGGCCAGCAGCAGCGTGTGGCAATTGCGAGAGCCCTCGCCAGCAAGCCCTCCATCATCCTTGCCGACGAGCCCACCGGAAACC
>UQVK01000061.1 GCA_900544445.1 uncultured Lachnospiraceae bacterium | reverse complement strand
AAAAAGAATCCCGCTTGCGGGATTCTCCCGGCAATCGAAGATTGCCTGCGCGGCGGGTCGCGTAAGCGACATCTTCCTTTCCGCCGCAGTGCGATCCACCGGAGGTTTTTATACGATAGGAAATGAAATTTCCTATCGTATAAAAAAAGCGCCCGGTTATCTGTTACAATAACCGGGCGCACCCGACATCTTCTCTGACTGTAGCATAAAAGCCGCCTCACTGCGGTGAGCAGTCCTCCGATGACTCGTTCTATTCATTTACTCGCTCGTAGCGCTTACGAAGGTCGATTATAATGCTCTCTTTTGCTTCTGTCAAGAGGCTTTTAAGAAATTTCTTACTGTTGACCGGCAAGGAAAATTTGTCTTGTCCGCATACTTTCCTGCAGCAGCGCCCGCATTTTCCTGTTCCGTCTGTACATTCACCGCGCAGACCATGTGAAAGCGCATCGGCAGAGCTGGAGCAGAACTTTATGCCCTCTGGGAAAGCACATCCCTCTCGTATCTCTTAACCTCTGCAAGCCAGTCTCCCTTCACGGGAACGTTGTTCTTCTCGCAGAAATAATTCCACACATCGCCGAAGGGATAGGTCTTCATCTCCTCCTGCATGGCCATCAGCTCGGTGAACTGATTGGTGTCCTGCAGCTCCTTAAAGCGCTTGTTGGGGGTTACCAGCGCGTAAAGCAGGGCCTTCTGCATGTTCCGCATACCCACAACCCAGGCGGAAATGCGGTTGATGCTGGCATCGAAGAAATCCAGCGCAAGGAGAACCCTGTCAAGCCCATCGTTTCTCACGATTTCCTTTGCAATTTCCTTCGTCTCATCGTCAAAGAGCACCACGTGGTCACTGTCCCAGCGGACGCCTCTGGTCACATGCAGGGCGATCTTGTCGTTGAACAGGAGCATGGAGGGAATCTTATCGGAAACCAGCTCGGTGGGATGATAATGGCCGTTGTCCATCAGGCTGATCACGTCGTTTCTTGCCGCATAATTGATGGTGAATTCACTGGAGCCCACCGTATAGGATTCCAGGCCGATGCCGAACACCTTGGATTCCAGGCATACCAGCACCTTCTCCTTATCGTAAGGGATGGACAGGATCTGATCCAGGGAATCCTTGAATCTGGCTCTGGGCCCGAGCCGGTCCGCCGGAACGTCCTTATAGCCGTCCGGAATCCAGATGTTCATGGCACAGGGCACGCCAAGCTCCTCCGCGAAATACTGGGAGATGCGGATGCAGGCCTTTCCGTGGTTGATCCAGAAATTGCGCACCTCCTCAATGGGGCTGGAAAGCGTCAGGTTGTCCACTACCATCGGGTGAGAGAAGAAGGTGGGGTTGAAATCCAGTCCCAGTCCTCTTTCCTTCGCAAATTCCACCCATTTTCTGAAATGCTTCGGCTCGATTTTATCTCTGTCTGCGAACTCCCCGTCCTCAAAGATGGCATAGCTCGCATGCAGGTTGATCTTGTGCTTTCCAGGAATCAGGCTGAGCGCCTCGTCAATGTCCGCCATCAGCTCCTCCGGATTTCTCGCCCTCCCAGGATAATCGCCGGTGGTCTGGATGCCGCCGGAGAGCGGCCCCTTCTGGTCAAAGCCGATCACATCGTCGCCCTGCCAGCAGTGCATGGAGATCGCCACGTTCTGCAGAGTCTCCAGCGCCTTGTCGGTGTCCACGCCGATTTCCGCGTAGACCTTTTTCGCCTCGTCATATCTTTCTTTTACATTCATGATAATTTTCCTCCATTCCGAAGCGTTTTTACGCTGAGGAACGCGCGCCGAATCTCCAATTCGGTGCTGCGATCACAGGATTTGTGACGCTTCGGCACAAATCCGGATTGGAAAATGCGCTATCGGGCGCATTTTCCAATCTCCTCCAATTTCGTTTATTGTCATGCCTTCGGCTCGTATTTTTTCACGCCGAAGGAATCATGGATACAGCGGCGTACCGCTTCCAGGCTGTCAAACCTGCCATCCTTTATCATCTGCACCGCCAGGTTTCCGATGGCGGTCGCCTCTCCGGGGCCGGCATAGACGCATCTGCCGGATTTATCCGCAGTAAGCTGGTTCAGATAGGCCGCATTGGAGCCTCCGCCCACAATGTTGATGGCGGGAAAATGCCTTCCGGTCAGCTCTTCAATCTCTGCAACCGTCTGGGCGTAGCTTTCCGCCAGGCTCTGATAGATCACCGCCGCGGTCTGTCCCACCGTTTCCGGTACGGCGCAGCCCTTCTTTTCACAAGATTCCCGGATCGCCTGCAGCATGCTTTCCGGAGCGAGGAAGGCATCGTCGTTCACATCCACCCGGGAAGGAAAAGCGCTTTCCTCCTGAGCCATATCGCAGAGCCGGACGAAGGAATAAGCGTCGTTCCATTCATGGCGTGCGGACTGGATCATCCACAGGCCCATGATGTTCTTCAGGTAACGGAAGCGGTATTCATAGCCGCCCTCGTTGGTGAAGTTGCGCTTTCTGCTCTCCTCACTGCAGATCGCGTGATCGTTTTCGATGCCCATCAGGGACCAGGTACCGGAGCTGATATACAGACAGTCCTTTGTCAGCGCAGGAACGGAAATGACCGCAGAAGCGGTATCATGGGTGGCGGGCAGAACCACTTCACAGGAAAAGCCCACTTCCTCTTCCACTTCCTTCGTAAAGCTTCCCACCACCGTGCCGGGCATGTGGAGCGGCCTGAAAATGGAGCTCTTATATCCCAGTCTCTCGATCAGCTCATAATCCCACTGCTTTGTTTCCGGGCTCACCAGCTGAGTGGAGGTGGCGTTGGTGTATTCAGACAGCTTATTTCCCGTCAGCAGAAAATGGAAATAATCCGGCAGCATCAGAAGCTGCACGGCCTTCTCCATGTTTTCCGGCTCCTGCTTTTTCACCGCCATGAGCTGGTAGATAGTGTTGAACATCTGCTTCTGGATTCCCGTCCTTGCATACAGCTCCGTCTCCGGAATAATGGCATAGACCTCCTCGTCCATTCCTTTCGTCCGTCCGTCACGGTAGCCGTAGGTATTGCCGATCACGTTGTCCGCTTCGTCCAGAAGCACATAGTCCACCGCCCAGGTGTCGATTCCCATGCTCTTCGGAACCTTTCCTGCCACCCTGCATGCCTTTAATCCTTCTTTGATCTCATGGAACAGATGGGGAACGTTCCAGCAGAGATGACCGTCCTTTTTTTCCATCCCGTTTTCAAAACGGTAGACCTCCTCCAGCAGGATTTTCCCGTCTTCCACGTGCCCCAGAATATGGCGGCCGCTGGAGGCTCCGATATCCACCGCAAGATAGTATTCTGCCATAGACATCTCCCTTCTTTTATCCTTTTGCATTACCGTCTGGCCATGTCTCTATTATAGCCGCCCGGCATTCCTTTTTTTAGGACGGCGGTTGCAAATTTACCGTCCTTATTTGCAGCTTTTTCTGGACTCCTCCCGCGAAAAATGCTACACTGATGCCAAAAGATACCGTTGCGGCCTGTGCCGTTTTTCGCGGAGAATTGGAGGAACATATGAATCAGGAGCTTCTGGAACGCCTCGGGCGGATCTCGCCGGAAGAAAAGGGGATTCTTGCCGGAAACGGCAGGGTGCAGAAAAGCCTGTATACGTCGGAAAACGAATTCATCGTGGACAGCCGACAGATGCTGGATGCAGGAAAACTGATCGACATCCGGCCGCACACCCGATTTGTACATTTTCCCCGGCACAGGCATAACTATATCGAAATCATCTATATGTGCAGCGGAACCACCACCCATATCATCAATGAAAACACGCGGCTGGTGCTGGAGACCGGGGATCTCCTTTTTTTAAACCAGCATGCCACCCAGGAGATTCTTCCTGCAGGGGAAGGAGATATCGCGGTGAATTTCATCGTTCTTCCGGAATTTTTCGACCGCACTTTTCTGATGATGGACGAGCGCAGTTTTCTGCGGGATTTTCTGGTGGGTTCCCTGAAGGGCTCCTCCAGCGGGGAACAGGGAAAAAATCTTGCGGATTACCTGCATTTTCATGTAAGCGGCATCCTCCCCGTCCAGAATCTGGTGGAAAATCTGATCTGGTCACTCGTCAACAGCAAGCCGAACCGCAGAAATATCAACCAGACCACCATGGGGCTTCTTTTTCTGCAGCTGATGAACCACACGGATAAAATCAACCGGGATGATCCCGGCTCCCAGGAACAGAATCTGGCGCTCGCCGCCATGAAGTATATTGAGGAAAATTATCAGACAGCCACACTGGAGGAGCTCTCCGTCAGACTGGGGGAGCCCGCCTACTATCTCAGCCGGCTGTTAAGACGCCTCTGCGGGCAGACCTTTAAGAATTTGCTGCAGACAAAAAGGCTGAACCAGTCAGCCTTTCTTCTCACCACGACATCCATTCCCGTGGAGGAAATCATCGCCGCCGTGGGGTATGACAATACCAGCTATTTTCACCGGATTTTTAAGGAGCAGTTCGGAATGACGCCAAGGGCTTACCGCCTGTCCCATTCCTGAAAAGGAGGCTGCAGAGCCGTTCCCTCCGCGCCTATAGTTTTTCACTCTCTTCCGGCTGCTGTGGATACAGGCAGGCGATGCCGAAGCGGTCAAACAGCTCCAGCCACTGTTCGGAAGGCTTCTCATCCGTCACCACCACGTGAATGTCGTGCACATCACAGATTTTGGAAAAAGCGATGCGGTCAAACTTGGTGTGATCCACCGCAAGGATGCACTGCTTCGCGGATTTGAGCATGGTCTGCTTCGCCTGGGAAAACAGCTCGTTTCCGTCCGTGATCCCCTTTTCCATATCCAGACCCTTGCAGGAGATGATCGCTTTTTCCACGTTGAAGGCTCCAAGCCCCTCCACGGCCCTCGGCCCAACCAGGGCGAGATACCCCTCCCGCAGGCTGCCGCCGGAGGAAATGATGTTCCAGTCCGAGGTATCCGAAAGCTCCAGAATCACCTCTATGGAATTGGTGATCACCGTCAGCCTTTCTTTGCTCTTTAAGGCCTTCGCAATGAAAACCGCCGTGGTACTGGGATCCAGAATGATGTGGTCGCCGTCCTCGATCAGCCCCTCCACCAGCTTTGCAATTTTTTGCTTTCCTGCCGGATTGTTTTTCTTGCGGACATTAAAGGGCATATCCAGGCTGGTGTTCTCATTGAGCACCGCGCCGCCGTAGCTTTTGATGGCAAGCCCGTCCTTATCCAGCTTTTCCAGATCCCTCCGGATGGTCTCCTCAGATACCTGAAATTCCTGGCTCAGTTCGCTCACAATGACCTTTTTTTCTTCCTGCAGCTTCTCCAGAATCAGATTCCTTCTTTCTACCGCTAACATTTCACACCACCTTTCTCTGATTCCGTCAAAAACAACTTACAGAATGGACCGGCAGATCTGCTCGTCAGGATGGGCAATCACGGAGGAATCCAGATACATGCCGTCCTTCGCCGCGGCCTGCTTCGCCTTTTCGATGGCAGCCTCCACCGCCGCCACCTCGCCGGTCAGAATCAGGTAGGATTTTCCGCACATGCCCTTTGCGATGCGCAGCTCGATCAGATCCACAATTGCTGTTTTTGCCGCCACATCCGCCGCCACGATGATGGACGCGGCATCGTAGGTTTCCAGAATGCCGAAGGCGTTCACCTTCTCGATATGGGTGGATCCGTATATGGCCGGGAAAATGCTTTCATGGGGATTGCCCAGAACAAAGCTTCCGATCAGCTCCTCCCCGCGCACCTGCTTTGCCGCTTCCACAGCCGCCTGTACGGCGGAAAGCGCGCCGCCGATCAGGGCGATATATTTGCCGGGACAGACCGTCTGGGCTTCCAGAAGCTCCACCTGCGCCGTCTTTACCATGGTATCGGCTGCCGTGATTCCGGCGGATACCGTTTTAAATTCGATCATTCCGATTGCTTTACTCATGATTTCCTCCTGCCGAAGCGTTGCGCTGAGGCCGCGGGACGAAATCACGCAGGTGATTTCGTCTCTGCGATCCCAGGCAGTTTGGTGCTTCGGCACAAAACTGCCGATTGAAAAATAAGCCATCAGGCTTATTTTTCAATTTTTCCTCCTGCCGTCAGGATCACGGCTCCCGTCTCCACCTTCCGCACGATTCCGGAAACGGAAGCATGGACCGGTACACTTAAGCCCTCCGCCGCCTTTCCGATGATCTGTCCCTTTTCCACCCGGTCGCCTTCCTTCACTGCCGGGACGGCAGGCGCGCCGATGTGCTGGGAAAGAAGGAGCTTCACCCTCTTTGCCGCAAGCAGCTCCTCCTGCAACGGAGCGTCCACATTGTAGCGGGTCAGTCCAAGCCTGGCCTCCAGGCGCTCCTCCGGCGCCTTCCGGTACTGTCTGGATTCCCTGACCGGAGCCGGAACCACATCTGCAGGAGCTTTCACGCCGGCCTTTCTCAGACCCGCTTTGTATTCTGCCATCAGACTTCTGGGCGACAGTCCCTGGGGGCAGGAATACAGCTCGCAGAGACCGCAGGAGCTGCAGAAAAAGGTGTTCAGGAACGGGTTGGCATCCCGGAAATCCCGGTTGGCCGCAGCCCGCATGAATTTGTGAGGCTCGATTGGATGTCCCAGCGCATGTCTGGGGCACAGGTCCGTACAGGTTTCGCACTGGCAGCAGGAGGAAGCCGCCCGTCTCAGTCCGATGGCGGGATTCTGCCTCTTCTTCTGAATCAGGGGATGATCCTGAGCAAGAACGATGACGGCATTGGTGGTCTTGGTCACCGGGCTGTCCGCCGGACGGATATTTCCCATCATGGGGCCGCCCACCAGGTACACCGGATCCTGGATGCGCGCACCGCCCGCCGCCTCCACGCAGTCCGAAAGGCTCACGCCAAGAGGCACCCGTAAAGTCACGGGAGAGGCCACCTCTCCCACCACGCTGACCAGCTTTTCCGTGACCGGAGCCTTCTCTCTCAGAGCACGGTAAATGTTATACATGGTTTCCACGTTGAAAACGGCGATTCCCTGTTCGATCGGCAGTCCGCCGGGGCGCACCACCTTTCCGGTGGCCTCATAGATGAGCACCACCTCGTCTCCCATGGGATAAACGCTGTCCAGAAGCGCAAGGCGCATTCCCGGGAAATCCGGCAGGCAGGCCTTCAGAGCCTTCACCGTCTCCTCATATTCTCCCTTGATTCCGATGACGGCTTCTTCGGCTCCCACCGTTTCCTTCACCACGGCCAGGGCCTGCAGAATCTCTCCGGTATGACGGGAAAGGAGCTGTCGGTGCAGTTTCAGAAGCGGCTCGCATTCCGCACAGTTTAAAAGAATGGTCTGCACCCGCTCATCGATTTTCATGTAAGTGGGAAAGCCTGCGCCTCCCGCTCCCACAATTCCGTTTTCTCTTATGATTCCGGCTAATTCCTTAATCTCCATCGCACTCTCCTGCCTGTCAGGGTTTTCCTGATCGAATGGTGGAAGATTCCTCCCATCCGATCGCCGCCGCTTATCACTCCAGCCTGCTGGCGTCATCCACAATGCCGACGATGGCCGCATCCACCGGAGCGTCCGGCACATCGCAGCCGATTCTGGCCGCGCTTCCCTGCGCCACCAGCACGTATTCTCCGATCCCGGCTCCGATGTTGTCAATGGCAACCAGCCTGTCCGTATGTCCCTTCATGGATTTTAATGGCTCCACGATCATGAATTTATTTCCCACCAGCTTTTCGCTCTTTCTGGTGGAAACGATGCTTCCGATCACCTTTCCGACTATCATGGCTTCCTCCGTCCTGCGGCATCGGGCCGCGTCTGTTACTGTCTGCACATGACCGGCTACCTGGTCATGCGTACCACATCCCCGGTACGGATCTGACCTGCATTCGCTTCATCCGTGTCGATGTGCATTTCCAGGGTAAAGCTGTCATCCACACGGATCTTCACGTGATCGAACACCGTCCCTCTCTCATTTTCCGCCTTCACGGATACATAGTCTCCGTCCTTCACGCCTGCCTGCGCGGCGTCCTTCGGAGACATATGGATATGTCTTTTTGCAACGATACAGCCCTCATTCAGATAAACCGCCCCCTTCGGACCCACGATCGCAATCGGCGCACTCCCCGCCGTATCACCGGATTCCCGAAGAGGAGCCTTCACGCCCAGCTTCATGGCGTCCGTGGCGGAAATCTCCACCTGGGAGGCCTTTCTCACCGGCCCGAGCACGCGCACATTTTCAATCGCCCTCAGCTTCAGCCCCACGATGGTCACCTGCTCGTTGGCCGCGAACTGGCCGCCCATCAGCTCCTTTTTTTTTGTAAGCCGGTAGCCCGGCCCAAACAGCGCTTCCACATGCTCCTGTGTCAGGTGCACATGTCTGGCGGACACACCTACGGGAACCATGTAGCCGTTCGAGCATTCCTGCTTCGCCATGGCCTCCATTACCATCTTTGTAATCAGTTCAATTTGACTTGCTTCCATTGTATCCCTCATTCCGGAGCGTAGCAAAGCTTTGCTTTGCCGCGACGGGGCGAAGAGAAATCGCGAATGCGATTTCTCTGATGCCATCAAAGCAATTTGTGACGCTCCGGCACAAATTGCCGTATGAGAAATAAGCCTGATGGCTTATTTCTCATACTATCCCCTTCCGTCCGCAGACCGCTTTTACAGGATATTTTTGAAAAACGGGCAGGCGCATCCCTGAGGAAACGCTTCTGCCCGTTTTCCAGCCCTGGCGGCGGGTTCTGCCGTCAGGGCCGTTCAGGCTGTAAATGCAGCCTTATTTTACCTTCGGAAGAATCATCTCCACGTCAGAATGAGGCCTGGGGATTACATGGGTCGCAACCAGCTCACCCAGTCTCTGCGCACTGCTGGATCCCGCTTCCACAGCGGACTTCACAGCGCCCACGTCGCCGCGCACCATTACGGTTACCAGTCCGGAACCGATCTTCTCCGTTCCAACCAGTGCAACGTTTGCAGCTTTGCACATTGCGTCAGCAGCCTCGATTGCGGCTACCAGTCCTCTTGTTTCCACCATTCCCAAAGCTTCCTGTGCCATTCTTTTTTCCTCCTTTTCTGCCGCCGCGGGCGGCACTGCGTTTTCGGCATCCTTCTTTACGGTTTTCTCCGGATCAGACGCCGGAGTTGTTTTTGCAGCGGTCCTTCTTGTGGTTCTCACTGCCCTTGTCTGGCCGTTTCTATCTTTCTTTTCCTTATCTGCATTGTTCTCCGGCATGATTCTCTCCCATCTCTTCTACGCTGCGGAACCGCTTCATGCTTCGTTTTACCTGTGCGACGGTCTCCTCATGAGGATTTGCAATCACTCCGCTGGATACGGGACGCTTGATTGCGCGGGCCTTTGCAGCCTCAACCGCCGCGGTCACAGCCGCCACGTCACCTTCCACAATGATCGTAACCAGCCTTCCGCCAAGCTTTCTTTCCCAGGTGGCAAGCGTCACATCAGCCGCCTTACACATGATATCCAGCGCGTCCAGCGCCGCAACCACTCCCGATATTTCAATCAGGCCATATGACTTCCTCATGCACCTTCACTCCTGTCTCAGATGGTAATCAGATCGTAGGGAGAATCTTCTCCACATCGCTGTGGGGTCTCGGGATTACATGTGCCGCAACCAGCTCTCCCAGACGGCTTGCCGCCTCGGAACCGCTCTCCACGGACGCCTTCACGGCTCCCACATCGCCGCGCACCATTACGGTTACCAGTCCGGAACCGATTTTTTCTGTTCCGATCAGCTTTACCTCTGCGGACTTTGTCATCGCATCCGCCGCCTCAATTGCAGCGGTGAGTCCTCTTGTTTCCACCATTCCCAGTGCTTCCTGTGCCATATTTCCTCCTTATTTTGCCGCCATGTGCGGCGCTTCCATCATGAAAGAACGGCGTCAGCCATTCTTTGGCACGAACGGAAGTTCGTGCCGACCTCTTTTCGCCGCCATGTGCGGCACTGAAAATTTCCAGCAACGCTGTTTGTTATGATTTGTCAAATGCGCTGAGCTTCAACATTTTCTCCGTATCAGCCGTGGGCCGCGGGATCACATGCTTCTGCACCACTCCAGTCAGGCTCTTTGCCATACGCTCTCCGGCCTCCATCGCCGCTTCCACATCCGATACGCTGCCCCGGAACTTGATCGTTACCAGCAGCGGCACCGGCAGGCTGTCCGCGTTGGCGGGCTTGTTTTTATCAAAGGGCTCAAGCCACACATTTCCCGCCTTGCATCCGGCATCAGCCGCCATGAAGGCGCATACAAGGCCGTATACCTCAAGAATTCCTACCGCTTCCTCCATGGACGTTTCCTCCTGACGTTTCGTTTACTTATTTGTTGATGATTGCAATCTTCAGCCCGCTCATGGCCAGGTTGGTCTGATGGGCTTCGTTGATCTGTTCCAGCGGGAAGGTATGGGTGATCAGCTTCTCCATGGGGATGCCGATCTTCTTCGCGCTCTTTAAGAATTCAAAGGTGGTCGCATAATCTCTCAGGGTGTATACCCAGGAGCCCACCGTGGTGATTTCCTTGGAGCAGATGTCAAAATGAGGGTTGATGGTGGCGTCTCCGCCGTTGATGAAAAATCCCAGCTCACAGAGTCCGCCGCCGTTGCGGATGAACTTGTAAATGTTGGAATGTCCCGCAGGAGAGCCGGTGCACTGGAACGCGAAGTCTGCCAGATGGCCGTCGCAGGCGTTTGCAACGGCGCCGGCGAGCGCTTCGATTCCCTTATGCTCCTTGAAGTTCACCGTATCGGACGCGCCCATTTCCCTTGCGAATGCAAGGCGCTTTTCCTCTCCGTCCACCGCCACGATCCTGTTGATTCCCATAGTGCGCAAGATTGCGATACAGATCAGGCCGATGGGGCCGCAGCCCTGAACCACCACTCTGCTGTTGAAACGCAGGATTCCGGTGGATTTCGCCCGTTCCACCGCGTGAACCAGAACCGCACAGGGTTCGATCAGGATTCTGGAATACAGATCCAGGTCGCTCACGTTGAATACGGTGGATCCGCCGCGGATGAACAGATAATCTGAAAACCATCCGTTCAGATGGATGTCGTCGTCGGGAAGCAGGCCGTATACATCCGCTCCGCCCACGTTCTGCTTATTCAGGTCGAACATGGTGATGTCCGGATTGTCCTTGAAGATCATGCAGGTCACGACCTTGTCGCCCAGCTTCAGATCCTTTCCGGCGCTGTCCTTCTTCACATTTTTACCCATCTTCACGATTTCTCCGGTTCCTTCATGGCCCAGCGCCACAGGGATCAGGCCGAAGGGATCCTTTTTGAACTCGTGGGCATCCGTTCCGCAGATGCCGCAGCCCTCCACCTTTACCAGAATGTCGTCGTCTCCCACCTCGGGGATGGGGAATTCCTTAATATCATAATGCTCCAGACTGGTCAGCATGGCCACACGCGCCGTCTTCGGGATGCTTCCGGTTCCCGCTGCGGCAGCGGCAGGAGCCGCCTGTCCTCTTCCTTCCATGCTGTTTAAGACCTGCCTGACGATCTCTTCTATGTTTGCTCCGTTGATTTCCATACTCTTTTCCTTTTCTGCCGCCGGAGCGGCGTTCCTTTCAGAAGCTTCAGCAGATGGCTCATCCGGTCAGATGGTTCATCTGAGCAGATGCTTCATCTGATGCACAGGCTGTCCGACATCACACAGCGCCTTCTCTTGGTAAAGGTGCTGGCGCTGGTCAGGCCCTCTCCGGTTCTGCTGGCGATGGTGAAGGTGCAGTAGCCTTCTCCTCCGAAGCCCAGCGCCGCATAGGAGGGCGCGTTTTTCACCAGAATGGCCGTATCGATCGCTCTGGCGTATTTGGTGATATTATCGATGTTCTTGGAGTGGATGTGGGCCGAATGCCGGTTTCCATGCTCCAGCCATACCGCCTTTTCCACGGCGTCGTCAAAATCCTTCGCGCGGACCAGTCCCAGAATGGGCATCATCAGCTCCTCTGAAATCAGAGGATGCTCCTTTTCTCCTTCAAACACGATGCAGCGGATGTTGGACGGCGCCTCAATGCCGATCATGGAAAGCAGCACTCTTGCACTTCTTCCCACACATTTCCGGTTCAGTCCCTTCGGCGTGAGCACCGTATTCACCAGCCTGTCCTGCTCTTCCTTTGAAATCAGGTAGCAGCCCTGTTCGCTGATCATGTAGTGCATCAGCTCGTCCGCGATGCTGTCCACCGCCACGATCTCCTTCTCCGCAATGCAGGGAAGGTTATTGTCAAAGGTGCAGCCGTTTACGATGTCCTGCGCCGCCTTTCTGATATCGGCGGTTTCATCCACCAGTGCGGGCGGATTTCCCGCACCCGCTCCGATTCCTCTCTTTCCAGAGGAAAGGACGGCCGTCACTACGCCGGGGCCTCCCGTCGCCGCGATCAGCGGAATGTCCTTATGCTTCATCATCACGGAGCTGGAAGCCAGCGTGGGCTTCTCCACCGTACAGGCCACGTTGTCCGGGCCGCCCGCTTCAATGGAAGCCTCGTTCACCAGGTTCATGGCGAACATGGACGTTTTCACCGCCTGGGGATGGGGATTGAACACCACCGTGTTTCCCGCCGCGATCATGCCGATGCAGTTGCAGAGCACGGTTTCGCTGGGATTGGTACAGGGAGTGATCGCTCCGATCACGCCGAAGGGTCCCATCTCCACCAGCGTCAGGCCCCTGTCTCCGGACCAGGCTGTCGTCGTAATATCTTCTGTTCCGGGCGTCTTGTCCGCCAGAAGATGGTGCTTTAAAATTTTATCTCCCACGTTTCCCATTCCGGTCTCTTCCACGCCCATGCGTGCCAGAACCTCCGCGTTCTCGTGGGTTTTTCTACGGATATTGGAAATGATCTGCTCTCTCTGGTCCATGGTCATGACGCGGACCTTCTTCTGCGCTTCCTTCGCGGCCGCAATGGCGTCGTTCATATCGGCAAACACGCCGTGATATGTACTCTGAGCCGTCCCGGAAAGCTGCATCCTGGCAACCACTTCCTTCACAATATCCTGTACCATTGTTTCACTTACAGGCACGAGATTACCTCCTTGCCGGAGTATCCTGCACTCCGGACTCCTTCAAAAGAGACGCGCCGAAGGCTGCGAGAGCGGTATCCTGTTCGGCCGTTCCGCCGCTGACGCCCAGGGCTCCGATGAGCCTGCCTTCCACTCTCAGCGGCTCGCCGCCGCCGAAGATCACGATCCTGCCTCCGTTGGTATGCTGGATCCCGTACAGCGGGCCGTCCGGCCGGGCCAGTTCGGAAAGCTCCCTTGTGGACATCTGAAACGCCACACAGGTATAGGCCTTATTTACCGCCACATCCACGCTCCCAATATAAGCGCCGTCCATGCTGCGGACCAGCTTTGTATTTCCACCCTCATCCGCAACCGCCGTCACCACGCACATGCCCCATTCCCGGGCCTTTTCTTCCACACGCGCCGCAAGCTCCTCTGCCAGACGGAGCGTCATGGAGCAGGGAGGCGTTCTGTTTTCCGCCTCAGAAGAAGCCTGTCCCTCCTGTCCTGCCGGACATCCACCTCCTGCTGTATAGCCCGCTTCTGCCAGCGCCCTTCGGACCGCTTCGGCAATCCCTTTTTCACTCCATTGATTCATTTCCGCTTCCGAATCCCTTCTTTTTTGGGCAGTTGTCAAAAGCTTCCGATGCCAAACCATTCAGAGCGGAATTTATGCGAGCTGCTCCATAACCTTCTTCACGATTTCCGCAACCATTTCCTCGCTCACTTCGCTGTTTCCGGAAGCCGGAGAGGAAACGGAGCCGCAGCCGTTGCCGCAGTTATGGCAGTTCTTGCCGTTCTTGTTCAGGCACAGGTCTGCCGGATGTTTGCCGGACAGTCCCATCTTTCTTCTGATCTCATACAGCTTCTGAACCGTAGCCTGATCGAACTCCTTCGGTCCGCCCAGCATCTTCGCCTTGTACAGAAGCTCCGCATAGAATTCCACGGATTCCATCTTCATGTAGGCCGCCAGCAGATCGGTGCTCCAGGTCAGGGCGCCGTGGTTCTCCAGAAGAACCGCGTCATAATAAGGAAGATACTTCTCCACGTTGTCCGGAATCTCGTTGGTGGAGGGCGTGCCGTACTCCGCGATCGGAACGCAGCCCAGAGCGATCACCGCTTCCGGCATGATGGGCTGGGTCAGCGGAATGCCTGCGATGGCAAAGGCCGTGGCAAAAGTGGGATGAGCATGTACCACAGCTCCCACATCCGGGCGCTTCTGATAAACGCGCATGTGCATCTTGATCTCGGAAGAAGGACAGAAGCCCTTGTTCGCCTGGATCACGTTGCCCTGCGCATCCACCTTGCAGATGAATTCCGGGGTCATGAAGCCCTTGGACACGCCGGTGGGCGTGCAGAGGAATTCATTGTCGTTCAGCTTCACGGAAATGTTTCCGTCATTGGCTGCAACCATGTTCCTGTTGTAGATTCTCTTTCCGATGTCGCAGATCAGTTTTTTCAGTTCGTATTCGTTCTGCATGTTTTCCTCCATTCCGAGACGTTTTACGCCGAGGGCCGCGCGCCGAATGTCAGATTCGGCGCTGCGATCCGGGAATTTGCGACGCCCCGGCGCAAATTCCGGCTGAGAAATCAGCCATCGGGCTGATTTCTCAGCCTGTCCTCCATTCCGAGGCGTTTCACCCCGTTTCTGCCGTCTTCCGGCGGTGTAACTGAGAGCTGTTTCCATGTTGAATGTTGATTTTTGTTAAATTATACTGCCACAAGCAACACATGTCAACGGATTTTATGTTGTTTTTTCTTATTATTTATTTGATTTTTGTGGATTTTGTTTTTTCACATCCAAGCCGTTTCCGCACGACCCGCCCGGCGCGTCTCCGTCTTCCTTCAGATAATCCAGGATATCCGAAACGCCCTCTCCCGTGGTGGAATTCACCCGGAAGATCTTACGGCAGCCGGAAAGGCGCAGCCAGCGCTCCGCGCGTTCCGGGTCCGCCTTTGGAGAATCGATGTGGGTGATGATTCCCACCACCTCCCGGTTTACCATACAGGTGATATTGGGAGGATAAAGGCTGTAGGGTTCTTCCGCCGACAAAAGCAGGCCCACCACATCCGCCTCATAGGAATACAGCGCCAGCGCGTATCCCAGCTCATGGGTCTGGGCATATTCGCCCGGCGTATCGATGATGCTTTCAAAATAATTCACATACTGGGTCTTATGATATTTGATTTCCTCTCCCTTGAGAGCCTGAGTGAGCGTGGTTTTTCCGGCTCCGCTCCTGCCGATCAGAATGATTTTTCTCATATGCCTGTCATCAGAATCCTGTTACGTCCGGGTGATCTCGCAGACGGTGTATCCCAGCCTGTCCTCCACATAGGAGAGAATGGCCGCCGAGGCCGCCTCCACCTCCGATACGGTTCCCGTCACGATGAGAGAGCCACTGAAGCGGTCCACAAAGCCCAGGGCCACACCGGAGGACTTCACCGCGATGTCCGCCATGATAATGGCAGTTTCGGAAGGGCTTACCGTCATGATTCCGATGGCCGCACGGGACAGCTCTACCCGCGGATCCAGCCCCAGCTTCTCATAAAGCTCCCCGTCCGGATTGGCGATGATGTGGGCCAGGGTAATCTGCTTTCCCGGCACCAGCTCCTGCACAATCCGCTGCTTCTGCTCTCTCTGTCCGATTTCTTCCAGTTTCATTTCTAACCTCCAATGTGGCACTCCAGCCCGCTCACCCGTTCCACGGTGCGCTTCAGCATCTCCATGCGCTCCGCCGTGGGAGGGAGGATATCCTTCATCAGATACTCTCTTCCCAGTCCCTCATACTTGTCCTGCCCCAGTCTGTGATAGGGAAGCAGATGAATCCGATGGACTCCCGGCAGGCCGTCCGCAAAGCGGGCGATGTCCGCGATCTCCCGTTCGCTGTCGTTAAAGGTGGGGATCACGGGAACCCGGATGACGAGCTGCGTCTTTCCCGATTCCGCAATCTTTTGGATGTTGGAGAGCATCAGAGCGTTGTCCCTTCCCGTAAATTCCTTATGCTTTTCCCCGTTCATGTGCTTCACGTCGCACAGATAAACGTCCAGCCATTCCAGAATCTTTTCAATCGTTTCCATGGGAGCGCAGGCCATGCTCTCCATCGCCGTGTTGATTCCGTTTTCCTTCGCCGCGCGAAGCAGCGCCGCCGCAAACACCGGCTGGCATAGGCTTTCCCCGCCGGAAAGGGTCAGTCCCCCGCCGGAGCGGCGGTAAAAGGTCCGGTCCCTGACCACCGTTTCCATCACCTCGCGCACGGTCACATCCCGCCCGATGATCTTGGGCTTTCCCGCCACCATCATGGTCTGAATACCGTATTCCTGGGACTCCGGATTGCAGCACCAGCGGCAGCGAAGCACGCAGCCTTTTAAAAAGACGATGGTGCGGATTCCAGTCCCGTCATGGATGGAATAGCGCTGTATGTCAAAGATACGGCCCTTCGTATCCAGATAATCCGCCTGTTTCATGTTTACCTCCATGCCGAAGCGATACGCTGAGGCCGCGAGGAGAAATCACGCAGGTGATTTCTCCTCTGCGATCACAGCAGTTTTGTGCTTCGTCGCAAAACTGCCGATTGAAAAATAAGCCATCGGGCTTATTTTTCAATCTTATTACCTTCCTGCTCTGAAAATCAGAAGCCCTGCTCGGTCCTGCGGATGATGTCGTCCTGCAGAGAACGGGAAAGCGTGGTAAACAGCGCGCTGTAGCCCGCCACACGGACCACCAGATGCCGGTACTTCTCCGGATGCTCCTGCGCATCCAGGAGGGTCTGCCTGTCCACCACATTGAACTGCATGTGGCTTCCCTTCTGGTCAAAATAGGAGCGGATCAGCGCCACGAAGTTATCCAGCCCCGCATCTCCGCTGAGCGCGGAAGGATGGAACTTCTGATTCAGAAGCGTCCCGTTGGAGGCGATGCCATGATCCAGCCTGGAAACGGAGTTTGCCGTCGCGGTGGGGCCGTGCACATCCTTTCCTGCAGAGGGAGAAACGCCGTCCGCCACGGGCGTATGGGCCAGTCTTCCGTCCGGGGTCGCGCCGGTCTGCGCGCCCAGCGGCACGTTGGCGGATACGGGATAGAGTCCCGCCTGGAACATACCTCCTCTGGGATTTCTGTACTTCTGCAGAGGCCTCGTGTAGGTATAAGCCACATCCCTGGCAAAGGCGTCCACCTCGTCAATGTCGTTACCGAACTTGGGTACCTCCTCAATCAGCGCATAAAGCCTGTCACACAGCGCTCTGTCCTCTTCGGAAAGCTCCGTCTGCGCAATTCCCTTCACAATCCCGGCGATCTGCGCCTCGGAAGGGTTCTGCCCCGCCTTTTTCAGCTCCTTTAACACATCCTGAGCCATCTCCTGTATGGTGATGGCGTCAAAGCCCTTTCCGAAGTTCAGTGCAAGCGCCCGTTTGTATTCCGCCAGCGTCACCTTTTTCTCATCAAAGACCAGAGTTTTTATGGCATAAAGGGAATCCGCCACATTGGCGATGCCGAAGCCCTGCGGGCCGGTGAAATTATAGACGGCACCGCCCTCCTGCACCGATTTTCCCCGCTTCATGCAATCGTCCACCAGTCCGGAAAGGAAGGGCAGCGGGCAGCGGATGGCATGGGCCGTATCGATGGAATTGTCCGCGTTCACCAGAAGGCTGATGCAGTATTCCATCTGCTGCTTATAAGCGTCGTAAAACTCCTCGAAGGTGGTCATGTCCTCCACGCGCATGGTGAGGGCTCCCACCTGTTCTCCCCTGTCCTTTCCCTGGGAGAACACAAACTCCAGCGGGCGGCACATGTTGAAAAACGCGGCGTCATGCCAGCCGTCCGTTTTCCCTGCCTTCTGAGGCTCCACGCATCCGATGATGTTGTAGGTTCTCGCGTCCTCCAGCGTCAGTCCCCGGTTCATCAGGGACGGGATGATCACCTCATCGTTGTAATAGGCCGGCAGGCCGATTCCCGTCCGGGTCAGCTTTGCCGCCTCAATCATCAGCTCATGGGGCGTCAGGTTCCACACCCGGATGGACAGGGAGGGCTGGGGCAGGAATACATGATGGGACGCCCAGATGCACATAAAGGAAAGATCGTTGGTCACGTCCAGTCCGTTCTCATCCTGTCCTCCGACGATCAGATTCTGGAACAGACTGTAGCCCGCAAAGCCTTCCGCGCTGGCCGCGTCCCTCGCCTTGTTTAAGTCGTTCAGCTTCACCCAGATGCAGTCAATCAGCTCCTGCGCCTGATCCCTGGTGATCTTCCCTGCATCCAGATCCTTTTTATAATAGGGATACATATACTGGTCAAACCGGCCGGGAGAGATGGAATGACCGCTTCCCTCCATCTGCAGAAGCTGCTGGATGAACCAGAAGCTCTGACAGGCCTCCCAGAAGCTCTTTGCGCCTTCCCTCGGCACACGGGAACAGTTGTCCGCGATCTGAAGAAGTTCCTGCTTTCTGACCAGATCCGCGCAGTCCTCCGCTTCCCGCTTTGCCAGCGCCGCATAACGTTCCGCGTAGCCGATCACGGCTGCACAGCTCATAATCACCGCCTCCAGGAAGCAGTGCTTCGTGGCGTAATCCGCATCCCCCACCTGACAGCGGGACAGCTCTTCTGCCGCCTCCCGGATGATGCCGGAAAGGCCTTTTTCCAGCACCTTGTCATAATGCACGGTCACATGGCCCACACCGTTGTAAAAATAGTTTCCGGGGGTAAACACGTTGTGTTCCATGGCCTTCACCGTTTCCGGCGCCATATAGGAAAGTGCCAGCTCACTGTTGGTTTTCCCCTTCCAGTAGGTATGTACCTTTCTCAACCGCTCCTTGGTCTCCTCTGAAATATAAAAGGGGTCCGCCGAGCGCTTCTCGATGGTATCGAACTCCGCCTCCAGCCACTCCCAGGAATATTCCGGGAAGGTCTGGCAGCCTCTGGGGGCCAGCGTTGAACTTCCCACCACCAGCTCCTCCTCGCGGATGGTGATCGGAATTTTCGCCAGAATATGCGCAAAAGCCTTCGCCCGGCGCATCACCGTGGGCTCTCCCTCCGTCTTCTGACAGCTTTCCGTCAGAAGCACCGCTCTGTCCGCCTCAATCTCCGGCATCTTCCGGTACAGATTCTCCACCAGCCGTGGAATTCTGTCCGATTTTGCCGTTGGATTCGTGTTGAATCTTTCCATGCTCCTCTCCATTCCGGAGTGCGCCGCACTCCTGTCCTGCCTCTCGCCTCCGCCGGGCCGGCTCCCCGCAACTCCGGGAAAGCGGCTTTTTCCTGAAATCAGCCCCTGCTTTCTCCCTCATTTTCCGCCCGCGGCGTTTTTTCTCTTTTTGTCGTTGTTTCTTGTTGAGTTAAAAGGGAGATTTATGTTGTTTTTTATGGTTTTTCTTTCAGTATAGAGTGATAGTAGAAAAATGTCAACAGAATCCCGCAGGAAAAATTCCCGTTGAATGCAGGCAGCCCTGGTGCTACAATAAAAGAAAAGCCGCCTGGCGGCGGCAGAAAAGTAGGAGGTAGGTATGAAAAGACTGACAGCCGGATTGATAACGGCAGCTCTGATTTTTACCCTGGGCGGAACAACCGCCTTTGCATCCGGTCATTGCCACCGCAGCCGGGAGCTTTGTTATCCCTCCTGCGCCTACTGCGACGGCCCGGCTTACCACTGTGCCGATGCGGATGGAGACGGGATCTGCGATGCTTTTTCCGACTCGGATAACGACGGGGTCTGTGACCATCATGCCGAATATGTTCAGGAATCCCGCCATTCGGCATACAGCGGCGGACATCATGGCCACCGTTGTCATTGAATAACGAAACCTCCCACCGCTTCGGAAAAAGGCGGCCGGAGCCCTCTGCTCCCGCCGCCTTTTTCCACTGTCTTCGATTTCTTCCATTTTTCAGATTTTCAGAAATCTTTTTACCATCGCTTCCATCTCACCCTTTTCACATTCCGCCGTATGAAGCACAGGCGCGGTGCGCAACTCTTCCACCGCCGCAGGAACCTTCACGTTTGCAATTCTGGAAAGCTCGTCCACGAGGGCGAAGTCATCCCAGGTTACTTCTCCGTATCCGGGATCAATGGCCGTCATCACGCTTCTGGCGAATTTAAAGGGGCTCGCCGTGGAAGCGATTACCGCTGGCGTCCTGTCTCCCGTCTCCTCCTGATAGCGGTCATACACCGCGGCAGCCACCGCCGTGTGGGTATCGATCACATATCCCGTATCCTCATAAAGGGATCGGATCTTATCAAAGGTTTCCTGTTCCTCGGCATAGCCGCCGTAAAAATCGGAAAGCCTCTCTCTCATTTCTTCCGTGATCTCATAGCTTCCATCCTCGGCAAGCTGGCGCATCAGCTGTGCCGTTCTCTCCGGATCATCTCCTGAAATGCGGTAAATCAGCCGTTCCAGATTGCTGGAAATCAGGATATCCATAGAAGGGGAGCTGGTCAGAATAAACTCCCTGTTTTTATCGTATTCTCCCGTGGAAAAGAAATCAAAAAGCACCCTGTTTTCATTGGAGGCGCAGATCAGCTTTCCGATGGGAAGGCCCATCAGCTTCGCATAATAAGCGGCGAGGATATTCCCGAAGTTTCCGGTGGGAACCACCACGTTGATCCGCTCTCCGTCCCCAATCCTTCCTTCCGCCAGAAGCCGGGCATACGCATATACATAGTAGACGATCTGCGGAACCAGACGACCGATGTTGATGGAGTTGGCAGAAGAAAACTGGTATCCCGCCCGCGCCAGCTCTTCTTCCAGTCTGCGGTCGGAGAACAGTTTCTTCACGCCGGTCTGGGCATCGTCAAAGTTTCCGTGGATGCCCACAACCAGAACATTGTCTCCCTTCTGGGTGACCATCTGCCTCTCCTGAATGGGGCTGACGCCGTTTTTGGGGTAAAAAACGATGATCTTCGTTCCCGGCACGTCCGCAAAACCGGCCATGGCCGCCTTTCCCGTATCACCGGAGGTAGCTGTGAGAATCACGATTTCCCGGTCCACATGGTTCTTCTTTGCCGCCGTAATCATCAGATAGGGCAGGATGGAAAGAGCCATATCCTTAAAAGCGATGGTCTTTCCATGGAACAGCTCCAGAAACCACACGCCCTCTGCCTCCACGAGAGGCGCGATTACCTCCGTGTCAAACTTCTCATCATAAGCGCCCTCGATGCAGCTTTTCAGCTCCTCCTCCGTAAAATCGGTGAGAAAAAGCTTCATCACCTCATAGGCGACTTCCCCATAGCTCATCTGTCCAAGCTCGCGGGGCATTTTGTCCAGAGCCGGAATCCGCTCCGGCACAAACAGGCCGCCATCCTCAGAAAGTCCCTTCAGGATCGCCTCCGATGCGGTGGCCGTTCTGCTGCTTCTGGTGCTTTTGTATAATAGTCCCATGAATCTCCCATACCTTTCCAAACTGTTTTTTCTGCAAAACCGTTCTCAGTATAGCATACTATTTCTCACAGGGCAATTGTTTCCCGCATTATTTTCCGTTTCCTGCGCACTTTTGTTTTCCTGGCAAGGACACGCCGAACTCCGCCGTCTGACCGAGCCTCAGCCATAAAATTCATGTCCGCCATAGGCAAAAAGCCAGGTCAGGCTGCTGTCAAACCAGCGCATGCTCTCTCCTGAGGCCGCGCTTCTTGCCGCGAAATAGAGAGCCCCCTGAGAAATATCCTCGCCGTAAACGGCACGTTCCACTGCCCTCCTGGTTTCGTCGCTCACCGTCACCCGGTCGATGCGGCCATCGCTCACCGGCGAAAACTGATACACGCCGTAATCCTGCTGATAGACCACCTCACGGACCGTATCGGGAAACAGAGGGCTGTCCACCCGGTTCAGCACCACGTTTGCCACCAGGAGCTTTCCGTTCTCATCCTCCCCGCCGGCCTCCGCCTCCACGATCCTCAGAAGGGTATCGTAATCCGCTTCGCTCAGTTCATAGGCCGGACTCCTCTGAAGGATCTCGTATTCCACAACCCGTTTTTCCGAAACAATTTCCTCTACGGTCTCCCGAAGGCTTGTCTCCTGTACGTCGATGATTTCCCGCATCCGGGAGGCGCGCACCGCTGCCCTTGCCGCCGCCTGATTAAAGGCGCTTCCTCCCACGCAGATCCAGGCAGCCGCCGCCACCATGGAAGACATCAGAAGCAGCAGGCCATATTTTTCATAACCGGCAGCCGTACCGGCGGCTCTTTTCCTTAACGTTCTGACAGACATATGTTCTTTCACCAGACCTTTCTGCCGCCGCAGCCGGAACACTTCGCGCGTGCGCTCCGCAGGCGGCGTCATAATCACTGTAACGATTCTGTAAAATATTCTTCATACTCTTTTCATATTTTATACAGAAGGTCTGGAAAATATATCTGTCTGCGGACAAATTGGGGACCGAGCATGCGCTTTCTCCGCTTCCGCGGAAAGATTCGGTTCCAGGAAAGCCCGTACTTCCGGCATTTCCGGCGTTCTTCCTCTTATGCGTCCGCGCCGAAAAAAAGGACCGCATATTCTTACGGCAAATGCCGGGAAACGCGGTCCTTCGACTTATTCTGATTTTTCAGCTTTCTCTGTCCGTTCTTTTCTCAGGAGAGCGGCTTCAGCCTCACCTTTCTCAAAACGGCTTTCCGGCCAGGATCTCCTTATAGTCCTGCAGATTCTTCTGCAGAAGCGCCGGGGTGTCCAGCCCGTAAGGGCACTTGCTCTTACACTGTCCGCAGTGCAGGCAGTTTTCGATCTGCATCATCTTCTTCTGCGCCTCTAGCGTCAGATGAGCTGCGGAAGGCGAGCGGCGGATCATCTGGGACATCCTCGCACAGTTATTGATCTCAATCCCTGCGGGACACGGCATGCAGTAGCCGCAGCCGCGGCAGAATTCTCCCTGAAGCTCCTGTCTGTCCTTCTCAATCACCGCCTGAAGCTCTTCTGTCAGGGCGGGCGGATTGTCCACATAGCTTAAGAATTCATCCAGCTCGCTCTCCCTCTGGATGCCCCAGATGGGCAGCACATTTAAAAACTGCGAAAGCCAGGCATAGCAGGCTGAAGAGTTGTTGAGCAGGCCGCCGGACAGCGCCTTCATGGCGATGAAGCCCATGTCCGCCGCCCGGCATTTTTCCACCAGCTCCAGCTCCTGTTCTCCGGAAAGGTAGCTGAAGGGGAACTGCAGCGTCTCATAAAGTCCGCTGTCAA